>JAEYSS010000119.1 GCA_023434425.1 Pseudomonadota bacterium
CGCCCTGGGTGGGCACATGCAGCGCAAAGCGGCCGGTCTGCGTGTCGAAAGCGGCGAGCGAAACGCGGGCCTCCATCGAGGCCACGACGATCCGGTTGTTTTCCAGCGTCAGCTTCACGGTTTTGGCGGCACCGGCGAACAGCGCATCCACCTTCGCCTTGTCGCCGACCTCCCAGTCGAAGGCGCGGTTGTTAGGCGCTTCCGGCCAGATCTGCGGCTGGCCGGTCTCCATGGCAGTGGCGAGATTCGCCGCCGCCGGCAGCGATTCGTAGTCCACCTCGATCAGTTCGGAGGCGTCGCGCGCCTGCGCCGCCGTTTCGGCCACGACGAAGGCGACCGGATCGCCGACATGGCGGACCAGGCCGTCGGCCAGTGCCGGCCGCGGCGGGTCGGCGCGCATCGAACCGTCGCGGTTCTTGAGCGGGATCGTGCAGGGCAGGTCGCCGATATTGGCGGCCTTCAGATCGGCCACGGTATAGACCGCCAGCACGCCGGGCGCCTGTTTGGCCTCCGTAGTGTCGATTTTCAGCACCCTGGCATGCGCATGCGGCGAGCGCAGGAAAACGCCATGCACCTGGCCGGGCAGGCTGATATCGTCGGTGTAGCGCCCCTTGCCGGTGATGAAACGCTGGTCCTCGACACGGCGAACCGGCTGGCTCTGGCCGAACTTGGTCATGCGGGCAGTCCTTTCAGGGAAGACGCCGCCCGTCTAGGCCGGGCGGCGTTTTCTGGGGCGATTTTTGACGAGGAATGATAGGGATTCCGCCCCTGCTTTCAACCCGCCGAATGCACGGGTGCAATAGGCACTCCGGGGTGCCTACGGTCCGAAGCGGCGCAACGCGCTGTAGGTCCAGAACGGCATGGCGCCGAGCAGCACGCAAACCCCTGAAAACAGGAAGACCGCCGTGTAGCCGCCGGTCAGGTCGTGCAGGATAGCACCGGTGAAGGTGCCGAAACCGATGCCAAGTCCGCTGCCCACCATCATGGTGCCGAAAATCATGCCAAAGCGGCGCCCGTGGAAGATCCGCGCCGCCGTCGCCCCCACCATGGGGCCGCGGGCACCAAACGAGAGGCCGACCAACAGCACGAAGCTCCACAGCACCAGCGGCGACTGCCACAATTTGAGCGCCCAGAGCGCGGCAAGGCCGAGCAGGCTGAAGGCATAGGACAGCGCCGCCGAACTGTGCCGGCCGATGCGCAGCTCCAGCCAAGAGAAGCCGATGATTCCGGCCGGCGTCAGCACACCGACCAGGCCGTAGATCGAGGCGGCCTTGAGCGGCGCGTAGCCCAGTTCGACCAGGTAGGCCACGGCCTGCACCAGCACGGAAAACATGCCGGCCGAGGTGAAGAAGAAGACTGAGGACAGGCCCCAGAAAGCCGGGTTGCGCATGGCGCGGCCGATGGTCCATTCAATGGCGGCGACTGTTTCGGCGACATCCCCGTCGGTTGGCCCCGGCTTCGGCGGCAGAACGCGACCGACCTGCGCCGTCGGCCAGGACACCAGCAGCAGCGCCGGCAGCGCCAGCAGTACGATGCCGGCCAGGATGCGATAGGCATTACGCCAGCCGACCGCCTCGATCGCATATTGCGCGAGCGGCACCAGCAGCAGCGACCCGACCCCCATTGCGGCATAGACCACGCTCATCGACCGCGACAGGCCGCCGCCCTCGAACCAGCGCGCCAGCAACGCGGAATGCGGCGCATTGCCGAGGAAAGCGGCAGCACCGCCGACCCCGATGCCGATAAAGAGGTAGAGCTGCCAGATGGCGCCGCCGAAGGAGGCGAGCAGCAGGCCGGCTGCCAGCAGCAGCAGGCCGCCGATATAGATCCTGAGCGGCCCGAAGCGGTCGAAGCAATAGCCCGCCACCGGGGCGCAGAGACCGGCCAGCAGCATCTGCAGCGAATAGATGCCGGCCACATCGGCACGGTTGGCCTGAAATTCCGCCGTCAGCGCCAGCAGGAAAGTGGTGAAGGTTTCACCGCTGCCGCGCGACAGCAGGTTCAGCAGAAAGCAGATGCCGACAAGAATGACGGCAGTGCGCGTCGCGCCCTGCCCGGACGCATTTTCCTGCGGCATGGCTCAGGCTTCCTGCCCCGCCTCGGCCTGGCGCAGCATCTGGCGCGCGATCACCAGCTGCTGGATCTGGCTGGTGCCCTCGTAAAGCCGGAACAGGCGCACATCGCGATAGAAGCGCTCGACGGCGAATTCCTGCATATAGCCGGAGCCGCCGTGAATCTGCACAGCGCGGTCGGCGACGCGGCCAACCATTTCGGAGGCGAACAGTTTGCAGGCGCTGGCCTCCAGCGACACGTTTTCGCCGGCGGCATAGCGGCCGGCCGCATCGCGCACCATGCAGCGTCCCGCATAGGCTTCGGTCTTGCTGTCGGCCAGCATGGCCTGCACCAGCTGGAACTCGGCGATGGCCTGGCCGAACTGCCTGCGGTCGCGCGCGTAACTCACCGATTCATGGATCAGGCGTTCCGCGGCACCCACGCACAGGGCCGCGATATGCAGGCGTCCGCGATCCAGCACCTTCATCGCGGTCTTGAAGCCCTGCCCTTCCTTGCCGCCGATGATGTTGGCGGCCGGCACTTTCGCGTCGTCGAACACCACGTCGGCAGTATGGGCGCCACGCTGGCCCATCTTCCTGTCCGGCTTGCCGATGGTGATGCCCGGCGTGGCCGTTTCGACGATGAAGGCGGTGATGCCGCCGGCACCCTTGTTGTTCGGGTCGGTGCGCGCCATCAGCGTGAAAATGCCGGCATTCGGCGCATTGGTGATGAAGCGTTTGGTGCCGTTGACCACGTAGTGGTCGCCCTGCCGTTCTGCACGCGTGCGCAGGCTGGCGGCATCCGAACCGGCCTCGGGTTCGGTCAGCGCAAAGGACGCCACCACCTCGCCGCTGGCCAGCCGGGGCAGCCAGGTCTGCTTCTGCTCCGGGGTGCCATCCATCAGGATACCCTGGCTGCCGATGCCGACATTGCTGCCGAATACGCTGCGAAAGGCCGGCGAGGTCCAGCCCATTTCGAAGATCAGTTCGGCTTCCTCGTCCATCGCCAGGCCGAGGCCGCCGTATTCCTCCGGGATGGAAATACCGTAGAGACCCATCTCGGCGAAGCTGCGGCGGATCTCGTCGGGGATGCGATCCTCGTCGGCAACCTGTTTTTCGAGGGGAACCAGCTTCTCGCGCACGAAGCGGCGCAGCGCGCGCCGGGTCTGCTCCAGCGTATCCTTGTCCATCGGGGCACTCACTCTTCCATAAGGTCTGGCGCAAGCTTGGCACAATCGTCGACCGGCGCAAGCCGCAGCATGACAGCTATCCGCAGCGTCAACCGCGACGGAAGACCACCGCCGCCAGCCAGCCGGCGAAGACCGCCAGCAGCACCGCGACCAGGCCGTAGACTGCCGGCTCGGCGCGGGAGAAGTCGTAGACTTCCTGTTCGATGCCCTGCTTGTCGATGAACAGCGGCGTCGACTGCGCGGCGACGATCCGGTTGTCGCGGATCAGATAGACTTCGGTCTGGTAGGTGCCGACCGGCACGGTGGACGGAAAGCTGATCGCGGTGCGGAACAGTTTCGGGCCGAGAAAATCGATGGCGCCGATATCTTCGCGATACAGCCCGTCACGGCGTTTCAGCCGCACCACCGACTGATGATAATCCCTGACATCGTCGGGCCGGCGCGTACCGAGATAGCGAAAGCGCAGGTTTTCCGTGCCGATCTGCAGGCGTTGCAGCAGATTGACCGGCGCAATCTCCTTCAGCGGCTTGCTGCTGGCGACCGCGTAATACGACGGCACGTTGTCGAAACTCTCCGACCGCCGCGTCAGCCAGAAGCCGAGCGTCGGCCGCTTGCGGCGCACCACCGAGGTGGCGGTCGGACCGCGTACCACGACCACGACCTCGCCGGGCTCGTCGATGGCGCCGAACAGCAGCAGATCCGTGCCGGTGAAGCTGGAGGTGATGGCGATCAGATGCGACGACAGGTCGGTGATCAGCGGGGAATCCGCCGGCGCCGGACCGCGCGGCGCATTCGGTGTCGCCTGCGCCAGCGCCTCAGTGCCGCCCAGCAGAAGCAGGAGGATGAGCGCAAGAGCCTTCATCTTGGCCCGGCCTCGAGGAAGAACTGGTCGTCCGGCGGCAGGATCAGTTCGATGGCAAGGGCAATCGCCACCGCCAGCACCAGTGCGGCCAGCAGGCCGCGGATCTGCTCGCCGCGCAGCCGCGCCCCGTGGCGCACGCCGTATTGCGCACCGATCACCGAGCCGACCAGCAGCATCAGCGCCAGCGTCACGTCCACCGTCTGCGTCGTGATCGCATGCAGCATGGTGACGTTCGCCGTGACGAAGATGATCTGGAACAGCGAGGTGCCGACCACGATGGCGGTCGGCATGCCGAGCAGGTAGATCATCGCCGGCACCAGCAGGAAGCCCGCGCCCACACCCATGATGGCGGCGAGGATACCGACGAGGAAACCGAGGCTGACCGGCATCAGCAGGCTGATATAGAGCTGCGATTTGCGGAAACGCATCTTGAACGGGAGCGCGCGGATGAAGGCATGGTCGTTCAGGCGCTTGCGCCGCACCACTGGCGTCGCACCCGGTTTGGCGCGCAGTGCGCGGATGCTTTCGGTCAGCATCATGCCGCCGATGGTGCCGAGGATGATCACGTAGGAGAGCGCGATCACCGCATCCAACTGGCCGATGCGCTTCAGCACGGTGAAGAGATAGGCGCCGAAGCTGGAGCCGGCCAGGCCGCCGAGCAGCAGCATGGTGCCCATCTTGAAATCGACATTGTCCTTGCGCCAATGCGCGTAGACGGCCGAAACGCTGGCCGCCACCACCTGATTGGCCGAGGTGGCCACCGCCACCGGGGGCGGGATACCGATGAAGATCAGCATCGGCGTCAGCAGGAAGCCGCCGCCTACGCCGAACAGGCCGGAAAGGTAACCGACCGCCCCGCCGAGGCCGAGCAGCAACCAGATGCTGACCGACAACTCGGCGATGGGCAGGTAAATTTGCATAATTGTGGCCGGACCCTGACGACTCTACGCGGCTTGGCGCTTCATCTGCTTTTGAAGACCAATTTTCTTATAAAGCCTTGGCGCCAAACTGACACGCCAATCCTTGCGATTGTGTGACTTTCCCGCGCAAACGTATCGCCTGCCGGCACCGACTCGGCACTGGCGCAGGCCGGCGCCGATCAGCCGGCATTGGCCCGGCTGTTATGGCCGATGCCGGTCGGTACGCCGGCACGCTCCAGTTCGCGGCCCAGCGAGCCCGACAGAAAGGCGAAATACATGCGGAAGTCGGAAACGAAGGACCAGAGCGGGTATTTGAAGCTGGCGGGCTTGTTCTTCTCGACGAAGAAATGCCCGATCCAGGCGGGCCCGTAGCCGATCAGCAGGGCAGCCAGCAGCCAGGGCCAGTCACCGGTGGCGATCAGGGCTGCGAGACTGAGCAGTGCCAGGGTGGTACCGCCGTAATGCCAGAGCCGGGTGACCGGCTTGGCATGCTCCCGCAGGTAAAACGGCCAGAATTCGCCATAGCTCTTTATCCGATTGTCGGACATAGTGGTTTCCTCCGGTTGCCTTGACGTGCAATCTAGGGTATTATTTCGCTGTTTTCCAGTATTTTTTCTAAAATAAGCACGCGAACGAGATTCGGGTTGACGTTGACGTAAGCGGAAACTAAGACTCCAACCCACGTGAGAAACAAGCCTTAAGGGAGGGCTTACCGTGTCGGATAACAAGACCTACACGATCACCGATCTGGCGCATGAATTCAAAGTGACGCCGCGCGCGATCCGCTTCTACGAAGACAAGGGCCTGCTGCATCCCAGCCGTCAGGGCATGATGCGCGTCTATGCCAAGCGCGACCGCGCCCGCCTGTTGCTGATCCTGCGCGGCAAGCGCCTGGGCTTCAGCCTGGCCGAGATCCGCGAAATGATCGATCTCTACGATCTGGGCGATGGCCGCATGGAGCAGCTGACCCTGACTCTGAAGCGGTCGCGTGACCGCCTCGCCGCGCTGGAAACCCAGCGGCAGGATATCGAGGATGCCATCACCCAGCTGAAGCAGGATGTCCGCATCCTCGACGACTTCCTCAAGCTGAATCGCGACCGCCCGGCCTCGCAGTCCTTCAAGGAATTCGTGCAGAGCCGCGCCACACCCGAATACGCCGCCGTCGCAGAATAAGGCCGGCCGAACACCCGGCGCCGCCCGTTCGGCGCCGGTCCGAGCTTTCGAATTACAGAACCAACATCTATCCGTTCTCGCTAAGGAGACATCGTCATGATGCGCAACGTGGTGATCGCCGGCTATGCCCGCTCGCCTTTCACGCTGGCCCGCAAGGGTGCGCTGGCCAAGGTCCGCCCCGACGATCTGACCGCCCAGGTGCTGAAAGCCCTTATCGAGCGCACCGGCGTTGACCCGAAGGCCATCGAGGACGTGATCGTGGGCTGCGCCTTCCCCGAGGGCGAACAGGGCCTGAATGTCGCCCGCCTGATCAGCTTCCTGGCCGGCCTGCCGCAGGAGGCCGCCGGCACCACGGTGAACCGCTTCTGCGGCTCGTCGATGCAAAGCATCCATCAGGCCGCCGGCGCCATTCAGATGAAGGCCGGCGAGGCCTTCATCTGCGCCGGCGTCGAAAGCATGACCCGCGTGCCGATGGGCGGCTTCAATACCCTGCCGAATCCGAAGCTGCTGCAGGACTATCCGCAGGCCTATGTCTCGATGGGCATCACCGCCGAGAATCTGGCGAAGAAGTACAACATCGACCGCAAGGCGCAGGAGCAGATGGCGGTCGAAAGCCATGCCAAGGCGCTGGCCGCCCAGAAGGCCGGCAAGCTGAAGGATGAGATCGTCGCCATCGTCGACGGTAACAACCGCGTCGAGCTGGACGGCTGCATCCGCCCGGATACCACGGCGGAAGGCCTTGCCGGCCTGAACCCGGCCTTCGACGAGAAGGGCACCGTCACCGCCGGCACCTCGTCGCCGCTGACCGATGGCGCCTCGGCCACGCTGGTCTGCTCGGAAGATTTCGCCAAGGCACATGGCCTGAAGGTTCTGGCCCGTATCAAGTCGGTCGCTGTCGCCGGCTGCGCGCCGGAAATGATGGGCATCGGTCCGGTGCCGGCCACCAGGAAGGCGCTGGAGCGCGCCGGACTGAAGCTGGGCGATATCGACATCATCGAGCTGAACGAGGCCTTCGGTGCCCAGGCGCTCGCCTGCGTCGCCGAAGCCAAATACGACATGAAGAAGGTCAACCTGGATGGCGGCGCCATCGCGCTGGGCCATCCGATGGGCGCCACCGGCGCGCGCATCACCGGCAAGGCCGCTTCGCTGCTGAAGCGCGAAGGCAAGCAGTTCGCACTGGCCACCCAGTGCATCGGCGGCGGTCAGGGTATCGCCACCGTGCTGGAAGCCGTCTAAGTCGCACCGGAGCAGTCAGATCATGACCGAGATCAAGAAAGTCGCGGTGATCGGCGCCGGCGTGATGGGGTCCGGCATCGCCGCCCATGTCGCCAATGCCGGAATTCCCGTCATCCTGCTGGACATCGTGCCCCCAAATGTCGGACTGGGGGGCGCCAATGACCGCAGCGCGCTGGCCAAGGGCGCCATCGACAAGATGCTGAAGACCAAGCCCGCCCCCTTCATGCACCCGAAGGTCGCCAGGCTGGTCACGCCGGGCAACCTGGAAGACGACCTCGACAAGCTCGCCGACGTGGACTGGATCTGCGAAGCCATCATCGAGAATGTCGACCTCAAGCGGAAGCTCTATGCGCAGCTCGAAGAGACGCGCAAGAAGGGCTCGATCGTCACCTCGAACACCTCGACGATCCCACTCGACCTGCTGACCGAAGGCCTGCCGGAGAGCTTCGCGGCCGATTTCGCGGTGACGCATTTCTTCAACCCGCCGCGCTACATGCGGCTGTTCGAACTGGTGAAGGGCCCGAAGACCAAGCCCGCCGTGATCGATGCGCTGCGCCGCTTCGGCGACGTCAAACTGGGCAAGGAAGTGGTCGACTGCAAGGACCGCCCGGGCTTCATCGCCAACCGCATTGGCATCTACTGGTCCACCGTCGCCACCGCGCTGGCCTATGACATGGGCCTGACGGTGGAAGAAGCCGACAGCATCGTCGGCAAGCCGATGGGTATCCCGAAAACCGGCATCTTCGGTCTCGCCGATCTGACCGGCATCGATCTCGGCCCCTATGTGGTCGGATCGATGCTGAAGACCCTGCCCAAGACCGATCCGCTGCACCAGTTCTACAAGGCGGACCATCCGCTGAACGCCCTGATGCAGAAAATGATCAAGGATGGCTATACCGGCCGCAAGGGCAAGGGCGGCTTCTACCGCAACCGCGGCAAGGAAGCGCTCGATCTCAAGACCGGCGAGTATCGCGCCACCAAGCGCGCCAATCTCGAGTCCGCCAAGGTGGCCAGGAAGGGCCTGCGCACCCTGGTCGAACATCCCGACAAGGGCGGCCAGTATGCCTGGGGCGTCGCCAGCCGCGTGCTGTCTTACGCCGCCGACCTGGTGCCGGAGATCGTCGACGACATTCTCGCCGTCGATCTGGCGATGAAGACCGGTTATGCGTGGAAATACGGCCCGTTCGAGCAGATCGACCAGCTCGGCACCCAGTGGTTCGCTGACAAGCTCAAGGCCGCCGGCATGCCGGTACCGAAGATGGTGGAAGTTGCGGCCGGCCGTCCCTTCTACAAGGAAGAGAACGGCAAGACCTACCAGCTCACCACCAGGGGCGACTATGCCGAGATCGTGGTGGCGCCGGATGCCTGGATGCTGGCCGATATCAAGCGCGGCAAACAGCCGATCGCATCCAACAAGGGTGCAAGCCTGTGGGATGTCGGCGATGGCGTGGCCTGCCTGGAATTCCACACCAAGATGAATGCGGTGGATGCCGACATCATCACAATGGTGAAGGAAGCCGGCAAGATCGACAAGAAGGGCTTCAAGGCGCTGATCATCGGCAATGATGCCGACAACTTCTCGGTCGGCGCCAATGTCGGCATCGCCTTGTTCCAGGCCAATATCGCCATGTGGCCCGCCATCGAGCAGGGTATCAGCGAAGGCCAGGACGCCTATATGAAGCTGAAATACGCGCCCTTCCCGGTCGTGTCGGCGGTGGCCGGCATGGCGCTGGGCGGCGGTTGCGAGATCACGCTGCATTCCGATGCGATCCAGGCCCATGCCGAAAGCTATATGGGCCTCGTCGAAGTCGGCGTCGGCGTCATCCCGGGCTGGGGCGGCTGCAAGGAGCTGATCACCCGCGCGATCACCAACAAGAAGCGCCCCGGCGGTCCGATGCCGGCGCTGGCCCAGGTCTTCGAAGCGATTTCCACGGCCAAGGTTGCGACCTCGGCGATGGAAGCGCGTGACATGCTGATCCTCCGCGATGGCGACGGCATCACCATGAACCGCCGTCGCCTGCTCGCCGATGCCAAGGCCAAGGCGCTCAAGCTGGCGGAAGACTACAAGCCGCCGGTGCCGGTGGAAATCAGCCTGCCGGGCCCGACCGCCAAGGCGGCGATGAGCCTGGCTGTCGAAGGCTTCGCCCAGCAGGGCAAGGCCACGAAGCACGATGTGGTGGTGTCCGGTGCGCTGGCCAATGTGGTGTCGGGCGGCAAGACCGATATCACCGAGGTGATCACCGAGAAGAAGCTGCTGGAACTTGAGCGCGAGAATTTCATGGCGCTGATCAAGACCAGCGCCACGCTCGATCGTATCGAACACATGCTGACCAAGGGCAAGCCGCTGCGTAACTGACGCAGCGATTCTGCAGGGAGACAGGCCATGCCGAGCTATACCGCCCCGATCAAGGACTTCCAGTTCGTGCTGCACGACGTGCTGCAGATGGAGAAGATGAGCAACCTGCTGGGCTTCACCGATGCCAGCCGCGACGTGATCGACGCCGTGCTGGAGGAAGGCGGCAAATTCATGAGCGAGGTCACCGCGCCGCTGAACCGCGTTGGCGACCTCGAAGGCTGCAAATGGGACGATGGCGTGGTCACCACGCCGACCGGTTTCAAGGAAGCCTACAAGCAGTATTGCGAAGCCGGCTGGGGCGCGCTGACCGCCGAAGAGAAGTACGGCGGCCAGGGCCTGCCGCATGTGCTGGGCATCGCCATGGCGGAAATCCAGTCCTCGGCCAACATGGCCTTCGCCATGTATCCCGGCCTGACGCATGGTGCTTATGAAGCGCTGCTGCGCCACGGCTCGGAAGAGCAGAAGGACAAGTATCTGCCCAATATGGCGTCCGGCAAATGGACCGGCACCATGAACCTGACCGAGCCGCATTGCGGCACCGATCTCGGCCTGATGCGCACCAAGGCGGAACCGCAGGCCGACGGCAGCTACCTGATCACCGGCACCAAGATCTTCATCTCGGCCGGCGAACACGACATGGCCGAGAACATCATCCATCTGGTGCTGGCCAAGATTCCGGGCGGCCCGGACGGCATCAAGGGCGTCAGCCTGTTCCTGGTGCCGAAATTCCTGGTGAACGACGACGGCTCGCTCGGCGCCCGCAATGGCGTGTCGTGTGGCTCGATCGAGCTCAAGATGGGCATCCACGGCAACTCCACCTGCGTGCTGAACTACGACAATGCCAGGGGCTGGCTGGTCGGTCAGATGCACAAGGGCATGCAGGCGATGTTCGTGATGATGAACGCCGCCCGCCTCGGCGTCGGCGTGCAGGGCCTCTCCCAGGCCGAGGTCGCCTACCAGAATGCGCTGACCTACGCCAACGATCGCCTTCAGGGCCGGTCCATTACCGGCACAAAGAATCCGGACAAGCCGGCCGACCCCATCATTGTGCATCCCGACATCCGGCGCATGCTGATGACGATCAAGGCCTTCACCGAAGGCAGCCGCGCGCTGGCGCTGTGGACCGGTATCGAACTCGACATCGCCGCCAAGCATCCCGACGAGCAGCGCCGCCAGGAAGCCGACGATCTCGTGGCCTTCCTCACCCCGATGGTGAAGGCGTATATGACCGATTACGGCTACCAGTGCGCCACCATGGCGCAACAGGTTTATGGCGGCCATGGCTATATCGCCGAATGGGGCATGGAGCAGTTCGTGCGCGATGCCCGTATCGCCATGATCTACGAAGGCGCCAACGGCATCCAGGCGCTCGACCTGGTCGGCCGCAAGCTGCCGACCGGCATCGGGCGTCTCGCGCGGCGCTTCTTCCATCCGGTCTCCGCCTTCATCGAAGAGAAGATGATGGATCCGGCCATCGGCAAGGACTACGTCATGCCGCTGGCCAAGGCCTTCGCCCGCCTGCAGACCGCGACCGCCGTGGTCAGCGAACGCGGCATGAAGAATGCCGACGAAGCCGGTGCGGCCTCGTGGGATTACCTCAACCTGTTCGCCCTCGTGGCGCTGGGCTTCATGTGGGCCCGCATGGCCGAAGTGGCCAGGCAGAAACTGGCCGAGGGCGGCGGCGACAAGGACTTCTACGAGACCAAGCTGGTCACTGCCCGCTTCTTCATGGACCGCATGCTGCCCGATACGGCAGCGCAGCTCGCCAAGATCCAGGCCGGTGCGGAAAGCACCATGATGCTGAAGGCCGCCAATTTCTAAAATCTAACCGCGCAGGACGCGGCACAAGTCTGGACGGAGGAAACGAATGACCGAATACGGCATCCCGCGCAGCATCTATGGCGAAGACCACCAGATGTTCCGCGAGGCGGCGCGCAAGTTCTACGAACGCGAGGTCGTCCCCCATCACGCCAAGTGGGAAGAGGATGGCTTGGTGCCCAAGGATGTCTGGCGCAAGGCCGGCGAAGCCGGCTTCCTCTGCGCCACCATGCCGGAGGAATACGGCGGCTCCGGGGTCGACCGGCTGTATTCGGCAATCCTGATGGAAGAACAGGCCTATACCGGCTGCACCGGTCCGGGCTTCTCGCTGCATTCCGACATCGTCGCGCCCTATATCCTCGCCTATGGCTCGGACGAGCAGAAAAAGAAGTGGCTGCCGAAGATGGCCACTGGCGAAGTGATCGGCGCCATTGCCATGACCGAACCCGGCGCCGGATCGGACCTGCAGGGTGTGAAGACCACGGCCGTGCGTGACGGCAACGAATTCGTTATCAACGGCCAGAAGACCTTCATCACCAACGGCCAGAATGCCGACCTGGTCATTGTCGTGACCAAGACCGATCCCAAGCAGGGCGCCAAGGGCACCTCGCTGTTCCTGGTCGAGGCCGGCCGCGAAGGTTTCACCAAGGGCCGCAATCTCGAAAAGCTCGGCATGAAGGCGCAGGACACGTCCGAGCTGTTCTTCTCCGATGTGCGGGTGCCGCCGGAAAACATGCTGGGCGGCGAAGGCCAGGGCTTCTTCTACCTGATGCAGGAACTGGCCTGGGAGCGCCTGCAGATCGCCATCATGGCGGTGGCCGGTTGCGAAGCCGCGCTGAAATGGACGGTGGACTACACCCGCGAGCGCAAGGTGTTCGGAAAGTCGGTGCTGGATTTCCAGAACACCAAGTTCGAACTGGCCGAACTGAAGACCGAGACGCAGATCGCCCGCGTCTTCGTCGACAAATGCATCGAGATGGTCGCCGACCACAAGCTGGATGTCGCCACCGCGGCGATGGCGAAATACTGGACCACCGATCTGCAGGGCAAGCTGCTCGACCGCTGCCTGCAGCTGTTCGGCGGCTACGGCTTCATGTGGGAATATCCGATCACCCGCGCCTATGCCGATGCCCGCGTGCAGCGCATCTATGGCGGCACCAACGAAATCATGAAGGAACTGATCAGCCGTACTCTTTAAATCGAATCCGGGTATCCGGCGTAAACGACGACAGACAAGAGAGAGCATAGGGAGAGAGACCATGACCGAAGCCTTCATCTACGACGCCGTGCGCACCCCGCGCGGCAAGGGCCGCAGCAGCGGCGCCCTGCATGAAGTGACTCCGATGCGCCTCGCCACCACGGCCCTGGAGGCCGTGCGCGACCGCAACGAGCTGGATACCTCTCTCGTCGATGACGTGGTGCTGGGCTGCGTGGCGCCGGTGGGCGAACAGGGCGCCGATATCGCCCGCGTCGCCGTGATCCAGGCGAATTATGCCGAGACCGTCGCCGGCGTACAGATCAACCGCTTCTGCGCCTCGGGTCTGGAAGCCTGCAACATGGCCGCGGCCAAGGTTCTGTCAGGCCAGGCCGACATGGCCATCGGCGGCGGCGTGGAGAGCATGAGCCGCATTCCGATGGGCTCGGACGGCGGCGCCTGGGCGACCGATCCGGCCGTGGCGATGCCGACCTATTTCGTGCCGCAGGGCATCTCGGCGGACCTGATCGCCACCAAATACGGCTTCAGCCGCGATGACGTGGACTCCTACGCGGTCGAAAGCCAGAAGCGCGCCAAGCGGTCCTGGGACGAAGGCCGCTTCAAGAAGTCGATCATTCCTGTGAAGGACACCAACGGCCTGACCATCCTGGACCGTGACGAGCATCTGCGTCCCGAAACCACCATGCAGACGCTGGCCTCGCTCGATCCGTCCTTCGCGGTGATGGGCGAGCAGTTCGGCTTCAACTCGGTGGCCACCCAGCGCTATCCGGAGGTCGAGCGTATCGAGCATGTGCATCACGCTGGCAACTCGTCCGGCATCGTGGACGGCGCCGCGGCCGTACTGATCGGCAATGCCGAGGGCGGTCGCAAGGCCGGCCTGAAGCCGCGCGCCCGCATCCGCGCCTTCACCTCGGTCGGATCTGAGCCGACCATCATGCTGACCGGCCCGTCTTTCGCGGCCGAAAAGGCAATGAAGATCGCCGGCATGACGCCGTCGGATATCGACCTGTGGGAACTGAACGAGGCGTTTGCGTCTGTCGTTCTGCGCTTCATGCAGGTGCTGAACATTCCGCATGACAAGATCAACGTGAATGGCGGCGCCATCGCGATGGGCCATCCGCTGGGCGCAACCGGCGCGATGATCCTGGGCACCATGGTCGACGAAATGGAGCGCAGCGACAAGAATACCGCGCTGGTCACGCTCTGCGTCGGCGCCGGTATGGGCATCGCCACCATCATCGAGCGCGTCTGAGCGCGCTTTTACGTTATTCAGGGATGAAACAATGATCGATTATAGCGTTGACGGCGACGGCGTCGCCTCCATCGTCTGGAACATGACCGACCGGTCGATGAACGTCATGAACCAGGCCAGCGTCGCGGCCTTCGGCGAGGCCGTGCACAAGGCCATTGCCGACAAGGCCGTGAAGGGCGTGATCGTCACCTCGGCGAAGAGCGATTTCGTCGCCGGCGGCGACCTGGTCAGCATGCTGGAAGAGAGCAAGGACGCCGCCAGGGCGCTGCAGAACAGCTTCAAGCTGCAGAAGCTGTTCCGCGACATCGAAAAGGCCGGCAAGCCCTTCGTCGCCGCGATGAACGGCACGGCGCTCGGCGGCGGCTATGAAATCTGCCTCGCCTGCCATCG
>JAEYSS010000164.1 GCA_023434425.1 Pseudomonadota bacterium
GGATCGCCCATCAGCGTGCGGCACATGGTCAGCATCTGCTGCTCGCCGCCCGACAGCACGCCCGCTTGCGTGTCGGCGCGTTCCTGCAGGCGCGGGAAGATCTCGAACATGTCCTGCATCGACCAGCGGCCGGTGCTGCGGGTGTCCTTCTGGCCGAGATAGAGATTCTCGCGCACCGTCAGCGCCGGGAAGATGTCGCGGTTCTCGGGCACATAGCCGAGCCCTAACCGCGCGATCTCATGCGGCTTCCGGCCGGCGATCTCGGCCCCCTTGAACAGGATCGAACCCTGCGGCGGCACATCGCCCATGATCGCCTTGATCGTGGTCGAACGCCCGACGCCGTTGCGGCCGAGCAGCGAGACGATCTCGCCGGCTTTTACTTCGAAACTCACGCCGTGCAGGATATGGCTCTTGCCGTAATAGGCATGCAGGTCGCGGACTTGCAGCATCGCTTCAGCCATTGTCAGTGCTCCGCTTCCATGGCTTGCCCCAGATAGGCTTCCTGCACCGCCTTGCTGCTGCGGATATTGGCTGGGGTGTCGGAGGCGATGATCTGGCCGTAGACCAGCACGGAAATGCGGTCGGCGAGATCGAACACGACGCCCATATCATGCTCCACCATCACCAGGGTGCGGCCCTCGGTCACCTTGCGGATCAGGTTGACGAAATGTGCGGTTTCCGAACGGCTCATGCCCGCCGTCGGCTCGTCCAGCATCACCACTTCGGCACCCCCGGCAATGGTGATGCCGATTTCCAGCGCGCGCTGCTCGGCGTAAGTGAGGAAACTGGCGGGCAGCATGGCGCGGTCGGCCAGGCCGATCTGCTGCAGGATCGCCATCGCGCGGTCGTTGGCGTCCTTCAGCTTGCGGGTGTTGTGCCAGAAGGAATAGCGGTAGCCCAGATGCCACAGCACGCCGCAGCGCACATTCTCGAACACCGTCATCTTCGGAAAGATATTGGTGACCTGGAAGCTGCGCGAGAGTCCGCGGCGGTTGATCTGGTAGGGTTTCAGCCCGGTAATGTCCTCGCCATGCAGGCTGATCCTGCCCTCGCTCAGCGGGAAGCGGCCCGAGATCAGGTGGAACAGCGTCGATTTGCCGGCGCCGTTTGGTCCGATGATGGCGTGGCGCTCGCCTTTCGCCACATCCAGCGACACGCCGCGGATGATCGGCGTGATGCCGAAAGATTTATGGACGTCATGCAGGCCGAGCGCAGTCATTTCGATGCCTCCTTGCCGTGCGCGGCATCGGAGTAGGCATCGGCCATGCGCGGTCCCCAGAGTCTGCCGAGAAACAGTCCGCCCCCCATCAAAGCCAGCGCGGCGATCCAGGGCAGCACCGAATTGGAATTGTAGGCGAGGCCGAACAGTTTCATCGCCGGGCCGTCGGTGGCGGTCTTCACCAGCTGGTGATGCGCCGTCTCGATCAGTGCCACCAGGCCGGCCACGCCCATCAGGGCCGGCACCAGCATCACGGCATAGGCCGGTACGATCTGCAGCAGCGTGCCGCGCCGCCACAATGGCAGATGCAGCATGATCAGCCCGGCCATTCCGCCCGGCGCGAACATCACCATCAGGATGAAGATCAGGCCGAAATACAGCATCCAGGCGCCGGTAATGTCGCTGAGGAAAACCTGCAGCAGCACCACCAGCACGGCACCCAGAACCGGGCCGACGAAATGCCCGATGCCGCCGATATAGGCCATCAGCAGCACCACGCCCGACTGTCCGCCCGAGATATTCACCGCGTTCATCAGCTCGAAATTGATCGCGGCCAGTCCGCCGGCCACGCCGGCGAAGAAGCCCGCGATGCAGAAGGTGATGAACCGCACCATCTGCGTCGAGTAGCCGACGAATTCGGCGCGTTCGGGATTGTCGCGCACCGCGTTGCACATGCGGCCCAGCGGCGTGCGGGTGAAGGCATACATGGCGATCATGCAGACAAAGCACCAGGCGGCGATCAGGTAGTAGACCTCGATCTGCGGTCCGAAGCGCACGCCCCAGAAGGTCAGCATCTTGGTCCGGTTGGCGGTGATGCCTTCCTCGCCGCCGAAAAAGCCGCGCAGGATCAGCGAGAGCGACGCGATCAGTTCGCCGAGGCCGAGCGAGATCATGGCGAATACCGTGCCGGCGCGTCGCGTACTGACGGCGCCGAAGATGATGCCGAACAGCAGCCCCATCATGCCGCCGACCAGCGGCACGACGGGCAGCGGCACGGGCAGCTTGCCGCCGGCAATGGTGTTCATCGCATGCACGGCGAGGAAACCGCCGAGGCCGTAATAGACCGCATGGCCGAAGCTCAGCATGCCGGTCTGGCCCAGCAGCATGTTGTAGCTGAGCGAGAACACGATCATGATTCCCATCAGGCACATGGTGGTGAGTGCGGCGCCCGAGGTGAAGATCTTCGGCAGCACGATCATGATGGCGGCGGCGATCACCCAGACGCCATAGCGTCGCAGCAGGTCGAGCGCCGGATTGCCGCGGGCCGCGGCCAGGGTCGTATCGCTCATCTCAGCTCTCCCGCGTGCCCATCAGGCCCGTGGGCCGGAAGATCAGAATCAGCACCAGCATCAGATACGGCACGACCGGACCGACCTGCGCCACCGTCACCTGCCACAGGTCGCTCAGCACGCCCTGCAGCGGCCGCGCCATGCCGATGGCCGAGAGCGCGTCGCCGAGGGAATAGTTGATGGCGATGGCGAAGGTCTGGATCAGGCCGATCATCAGCGAGGCGATGAAGGCGCCGGACAGCGAGCCCAGGCCGCCGAACACGACGACGACGAAAAGAATCGGGCCCAGCACATGGGCCATGCTCGGCTGCGTCACCAGCGCCGGGCCGGCGATCACGCCGGCGAGGCCGGCGAGGCCGGAGCCGAAGCCGAACACCATCATGAAGACCTTGGGCACGTTATGGCCCAGCATCGCCACCATATTCGGATGCGTCAGTGCGGCCTGGATGATCAGGCCGATGCGCGAGCGCGTCAGGATCAGCAGCAGCACCAGGAAGATCGCCACCGAGATCAGCAGCATGAACATGCGGAAGGCGGGATAGGTGGTGCCGAACAGTTCGAAGGCGGGGAAATCCAGCAGCGGCGGCACGCGGTAATCCACCGGCAGCTTGCCCCAGATCATCTGCACCAGTTCCTCGATCACGAAGGCGAGGCCGAAGGTGAACAGCAGTTCGGGCACATGGCCCCATTTATGGACGGTGCGCAGGCCCCAGCGCTCGACTGCGGCGCCGACCAGCCCGACCAGCACCGGCGCGACGAACAGCGCCACCCAGAAATCCAGCCACTGGCTGAGCTGGAAGCCGAAATAGGCGCCCAGCATGTAAAAGCTGGCATGGGCGAAATTCAGCACGCCCATCATCGAGAAGATCAGGGTCAGGCCGCTGGCCAGCAGGAACAGCAGCATGCCGTAAAGCACGCCATTCAGCGTGGAAAAGATCACCAGTTCGAGCACGCAGCCTCCGGATCCCTTATGTCGTCATTCCCGCGCAAGCGGGAATCCAGTATTTTGTTGCCCCCCTGGACTCCCGCTTTCGCGGGAGCGACGGGATTTTTTCGTACTGTTCAGACGAAACGGCCCCGGTGTTATCCGGGGCCGTGCCAGTCTAATGCCGTCAGCTCGGCTTCGCCATCTTGCAGGTGGTCGGCACGTCGGTGTCGCTCATCGGCACGGTGGCCGTCAGCTTCCAGCCCCAGCCGGTATTCTCCTCGTCGAACTTCATGTCGCCCGACAGCGGTGAGAGCGCGGAGATATACATGTCCTGGAAGAACTGATGGTCTTCCGCGCGCATGTAGGTCTCCTTGCCGTAGATGTTCTTGTACTTCATGCCGCGCAGCTTCTCGACGAACACCTTCGGGTCGTTCGACTTGGCCTCGTTCATGGCACGCGCGAGCATCTCCATCTCGTTGCGCACGCGCGGATACCACCAGCCCTGGCCGGCGCTCTTCTTGCGGAACTCCTCTTCCCAGGCGTAGTTTTCCTTGGTGTTGATGTTGGCGAAGCCCTCGGTGATCTGGAAGACGCGGTCCTTCAGGCCGGTCTGCTTGATCGAGGTCGGGCCGCCGGCGCCACCGGCATAATAGGTGTACCAGTCGACCTGCAGGTTGGCGTCGGCCGCGGCCTTGAGCAGCAGCGAGATGTCGCTGCCCCAGTTGCCGGTGATCACGCTGTCCGCGCCGCTGGCCTTGATCTTGGCCACATAGGGGGCGAAATCGGTGATCTTGGCGAGCGGATGCAGTTCGTCGCCGACGATCTGGATGTCGGGCCGCTTGGCCTTCAGCATCTCGTTGGCGGATTTGCGCACGGCCTGGCCGAAGGAATAGTCCTGATTGATCAGGTAGACCTTCTTGACCTTCGGATTGTTCTTCATGTAGCCGGTGATCGCCGCCATCTTGATGTCGGCATGGGCATCCCAGCGGAAATGCCAGTAGCTGCATTTGTCGTTGGTGAAGGCGGGATCGACCGCGGCATAGTTCAGATAGACCACTTCCTTGCCGGGATTGCGGTCGTTGTGCTTGTTGACGAAATCGATCATCGCTGCCGCAGCGCCGGAGCCGTTGCCCAGCGTGAGGATGCGCGCACCGGCATCGATGGCCTTCTGCGCCGCGATCACGGTTTCCTGCGGGCTCAGCTTGTTGTCATAGGTCAGAAGCTCCATCTTCTGGCCGTTGACGCCGCCCTTGGCGTTGATCTTGTCGATCATATACTGGAAATGTTTCACGCCGTGTTCGCCGATCGGCGCCATGGCACCCGACAGCGGATCAACGAACGCAATCTTCACCTGCGCCATGGCGGGCATTGCCAGGGCCGCGAGTCCGAGACCGAGCGTCAGCGCGGTCAAGCCTGTCCGGTAACCAATGGACATCGTTTCCTCCATCCTGTTTGTTGCGGCGGCATCTGCTCCGCCGATTCGCCGTCATTGCGGCGAATACCGTTGTCGCGCTGACCCTGGCCCTGCGGCCGGCTCAAGCGCGGCGATCCCGATGCGAGCGATCCGCCGTCACGGCGATCCAGCCCAGATTGCGCCGCAGCTCCGCTTCCGGCGTACGGCCGGGATAGCGGCGGCTGTAGCTGCCGATGGCGACATGCCTGGCGTCACGCGCCGGCAGGGTCTGCGCCGGCTGCAGCAGGGCAAGGAGTTTTGCCAGCAGCCGGCGCAGCATCATGTCAGCCCCGCTCACTTGACCATGGCGGCATAGACCATGTCGCGCATCACCGCGCGATAGGTCAGGCGCTGCTTGGGCGACTGCATCATGTAGACGACGAACATCTTCTCTTTCGGGTCGACCCAGAAATAGGTGCCGCCGGCGCCGCCCCAGTAGTAATCGCCGGCGCTGCCGGGATCGGCCGAAATGCCGTTGGCGAGCCGCACGCCGAAGCCGAGACCGAAGCCGTAGCCCGGTCCGGGCAGGAAATACGGGCCCGGGACCGCGCCGGTGCCCATATGGTCGGCCGTCATGTAGTTGATGATCTTCGGGCTCAGGTAGCGCTTGCCGTTCTGCACGCCGCCATCCAGCAGCATCTGCAGGAAGCGCGCATAGTCCATCGCCGTGCCGGTCAGGCCGCCGCCGCCGCCCTCGAACTTGCCGGCCTTGCGCGGATCGAAGAATTCGATGCCGCCGCCCAGGCTGCGGTCATTGGCATAAGGTTCCGCCACGCGGCCCTGCTTCGCGGCATCGGTGACATAGAAGGCGGTGTCCTTCATGCCGAGCGGTTTGAGCAGGCGGTCGCTCAGCGAGGTGTAGAGCGACTTCTTGTCGACGACTTCGACGACGCGGCCGAGAATGTCGGTGGAATGGCTGTAATCCCACACCGTGCCGGGCTGGTAGGCCAGCGGCAGCTTGGCGACGCGTTCGGCAAATTCGGCATTGTCGGGATCGCCGTCCAGCACGCCGGCATACAGCGCCTTGACGGCGCCGACGCCGAAGAAGCCGTAGGTGATGCCCGAGGTATGGCGCATCAGATCCTGGATGCTCACCGCGCGGCGCGGCGCCACCAGTTCCAGCGTCGGCTTGCCGCCGGCTTCCGCCGCCGGCTTTTCCACGCCGACCTGCACCTTGCCGAAGGAGGGGATGAATTTCGCCACCGCATCGCCGATATGGTAGCGGCCTTCCTCCACCTGCATCATCGCCGCCGCCGTGACGATCGGCTTGGTCATCGAATAGATGCGGAAAATGCTGTCGCGCGTCATCGGCGCCTTGGTCTGCGGATCCTGCAGGCCGAAGGATTCGAAATAGGCGATCTTGCCCTGGCGGGCCACCAGCAGCACGGCGCCGGGGATGACGCCGGCCTCTGAATCGGCCTTCAGCCGCGCGCCGATGCGGTTGAGCCGTTCGGCCGAGAAGCCGACGCTGGCCGGATCGGCTTTGGGCAGCAGTTCGGCGGAGCGGGCCTGCGGGGCCTGCAGGACGGAAAGCGCAAGGATGGCAATGCTGGCCGTGGCGGCCAGCCTGTTCAGGTTCTTCATCAGCGTTTGGCCTCCCGGGCCGATTTTTTATTTTGCTTGGCGGCTATGATTGTCGGACAATCCGACCTAAGTCAAACACTGTTCGACGCCGGGTCGCTGGACCATGGTATGGGTCGGCCGGTAGAAAAGCGGCCGCTAAACTACACCGAGCTGTTCGAACGATTCGCGTCTGCGCCTGAGTTCGGGATCAGTGTCCGATCATGCGGACGAACGTTCGTCGGGGGATTAAATGTCTGAGTTTGCCGAGAAATTTGCGCGGATCACGCCGGTGCCGGCCTACCAGATGGTGGCCGAGGCCATCGAGCGCGAGATTCTGTCGGGCCGCCTGCGACCGGGCGATCCGATCGGTACCGAGGCCCAGCTGGTGCGCCAGTTCGGCGTCAACCGGTCAACCGTGCGTGAAGGCATCCGCCTGCTCGAACAGAGCGGCATGGTGCAGCGCGATTCCAGCCGTCGCCTTGCCGTCGGCCTGCCGCATTACGACCAGCTCGCCACCCGCGCCAGCCGCGCGCTGATCCTGCACCAGGTCACCTTCCGCGAATTGTGGGAAGCGACGATGGCTTTGAGTCTGGCTACCATCGACTTCGCGGTGGAACGCGCCACCGAGGAAGAGATCGCGGTGCTGGAAGCCAATATCGACGCCACCGAGGCCTCGATCGACGACCCCGCCGCTGTGGCGGCCTATGACAGCGAATTCCACGTGCTGCTGGAAAAGACGGCTCGTAACCGGGTTCTCGAACTCGCGCGCGAACCCTCCAACATGCTGATCTATCCGACCACGCATGTGGCGGTGCAGGGCACCGAACAGGGCGCGCGCCGCCTCGTGGAAGCGCATCGCATGCTGGTGCAGTCGCTCAAACTGCGCGACAAGGAACTCGGCCGGCTGTGGACGCGCCGCCACCTGAACGACTGGCGCAAGGGTTTCGAGCGCGGCGGCAACGACCTCGACCAGCCGGTCGATCTCGTCACCGCGCCGGCGGCGCTGGCGTAAGTCACAAAAAGCATATTCGTCATGCCCGGCCTTGTGCCGGGCATCCACGCCTTCCTTGCTGACGCCGTTAAGACGTGGATGGCCGGGACAGGCCCGGCCATGACGTGTTGGGGTGAGGCGAGCCGACCCTCAAAACGCCGCCATCTTACAACTTGTCGGCAGCGCGGTGTCGGCCGCCTTCACCACGCCGGCCGTCTTCCAGCCCCAGCCGGTCTTTTCCTCGTCATGCTTCATGCCGCCGTCCAGCGGGCCGAAGGAGACGACGTGCAGATCCTGCAGCACCTGGTGGTCGCTGGCACGCAGCGTCGCCGTGCCGCCATACATCGTCGTGCGGCTCGCGCCGGTCAGCGCCGCGGCCAGCGCCCTGGGCTCGGCGCTCTTCGTCTTCACCACGGCGTCATGCAGCATGTCCATCAGCAGGCGCGCGCGCGGCACGTTGAAACTGCCGCCGAACCGCGTGCGGTAGTCGGCATCCAGGCTGTCGCTCATCGGCAGGTTGGAATGGCCTTCGATCACCGCGAAGACGCGATGCGCCAGACCGGTCTGGCGCACCGCCGTCGGGCTGCCGATGCCGCTGGCGTAATAGGTATACCAGCCGGCCTGCAGGTTGGCGTCGGCCGCCGATTTCAGCAGCAGCGCCAGATCGTTGCCCCAGTTGCCGGTGATCACGCTGTCGGCGCCGCTCGCCTTGATCTTCGCCACGTAAGGGCTGAAGTCGTTGATCTTCGCCAGCGGATGCAGTTCGTCGCCGACGATCTCGATATCGGGGCGATGCATCTTCAGCATGGCAAGTGCCGCCGCGCGCACCGCCTGGCCGAAGGAATAATCCTGGTTGATCAGGTAGACGCGCTTGATCTGCGGCTGCGTGGCGATGAACTTCACCAGCGCCAGCATCTTCATGTCGGCATGGGCGTCGAAGCGGAAATGCGCCGGGCTGCATTTGTCGTTGGTCAGCGCCGGATCGATCGCCGAGATGTTGAGGAACAGCACGGCCTGCTGCGGATTGCGCTCATTATGCTTGGCGACGAATTCGTTCAGCGCGCCGGCGGCGGCCGAGGAATTGCCGGCGATGAAAATGCGGATGCCGGCATCGATGGCCTTCTGCGCCTGGATGATGGCTTCCTGCGCATTCAGCTTGTTGTCGAAACCGGTGATCTCGTAGGTCGCCTCTTTGCCGCTCAGCCGCTCACCCATCACGCGCAGATGGTTCAGCGCATTCTCGGTGACGGCAGCGGCCGGACCCGACAGCGGATCGATGAAGGCGATGCGCACCGGCACCTGGGCCTGGGACGAAACGGCGGCGAAAAACACAGCGGCAAAGGCGAGAATACGCATCAAGCGCTCCAGTGAAACGAGGCTGGGCGCAAGGTAAGAAAAAGCTGCAGCGTTACAAGATGCAGACTGGAAGAATAACGTCAGTACACGCTCAACCGGGAGCGGGCATGACCGCATGTACGACCGTTCGGCGCGTAGTTCTCGCCAATCGGAATTGGCGCCTCTTCACATTGTCATGGCCGGGTTTGACCCGGCCATCCACGCCTGCAGGAGTTGATGCAGGTATCGATGCCGGTGACCAAGACGGCTTGGGCAGCGACTGTTTTCGAGAATGTACAGGTAGACATGGATGGCCGGGTCAAGCCCGGCCATGACGTGGAAGGATAAGGCGTATCACGTACCGCGCGGATCGAATCTGTACCACGACATCAGATAGGGGCGACCCTCGGAGCAGAGCAGCCAGCGCTCGTTGTCGTTGATCACCTTCAGCTCGGCGAAGGGCGACAGGTCGCGCGCGCCGGTGGCAAAGCGGCGCGCGGTATGCGTAGCATCCGCCTGCTGCAGCAGGCGTTCGATCTTCTGCTGGATGTCGGGATACCATTCATGGATCTCGATGATCACGGTCGATTTGGCAAAGGCGCGGAAGGTATCGGCGGTGATGATATCGAATTCCCCACCTTCGATATCGACCAGCAGCAGCGAATCCTCCAGATCCTGCGGCACGATCTGCGTATGGAAATCCGGTTTCGCCTCGCCCAGGATCGTCACGCGGTCCTGCAACCCGTTCAGCGCGGCATTGCGCGCGATCACCTCGCGGCCCTTCTCGGTGATCTCGAAACAGTAGGATGTCTCGAACAGGTCGCCGACCAGCACGCCGAGACCGTAATAGCCGTCGGCGGCGCCCAGATCGATGAAGCTGCGCGGCTTGCGGCCCAGTCCGCTCAGGTCGTTCAGGATTTCCTGCTCATACAGGCCGAGGATCATGCCGCCGAGATCGGCCGAGCCCCAATGCGCGTCTTCCACCAGCTTCAGACCCTTGAACGGGCCATGGGCGATGGTGTTGGCGTAATGCAGCCGGATGCGCTCCGACAGGTTGCGCCGCGCATGCGCGATGGCGATGCCGAGCAGCTCGGGATGCTGCTGCGCCATATGGTTGAAGGTGACGCGCAGCGTGTCGGCGTGGCTCGGGGCGGTGCTCATGGGGTCTTTCTTCGATGGCTCAGCTCAGAAGCAATATTGCACGTACAACATCTCATTGTCATGGCCGGGCTTGACCCGGCCATCCACGCCTTGCGGCGTTTCGGTCTGCGCTGTTGCTGCAAGTTTTCGCTGAACAAGTTTAGACGTGGATGGCCGGGTCAAGCCCGGCCATGACACAAGGGGGATAGTCAGCGCGTTATACGCCGCCCCACGCCCGCTTTAACGCGCGTTATACGCCGCCAGTGCCGCGAGATTGACGATGTCGCTGACACTGGCGCCCATCTGCGCGATCTGCACCGGCTTTTCCAGGCCGATCAGCAGCGGGCCGATCACGGTGCCGCCGCCGAGATCCTGCATCAGCTGAGTGGAGAGCAAAGCCGAATGCAGGCCGGGCATGATCAGCACATTGGCAGGTCCGGACAGGCGGCAGAAGGGATAGAGCTTCATCAGCTCGGCATCCAGCGCCACGCGGGCATTCAGCTCGCCGTCATATTCGAAATCGACCTTGTGGCCGCCGGCTTCCAGCGCATCCAGTTCCATCACCGCCTGGCGCACGGTTTCCACCACGCCGCCCGGCGCGTTGCCGAAGTTGGAATGCGACAGCAGGGCCACGCGCGGTTCGGCGCCGAGCTGGCGCGCCGCGCGCGCCGCATGGATGGCAATCTGGCAGAGATCGCTGGCCGAGGGAGTCTCGGTCACCGAGGTATCGGCGACGAAGACCGTACGCCCCTTGGCGACGATGATGCTGAGACCCATTACGCGCTGGCCCCGCTGGGCGTCGATCGCCATGCGGATGCCGTCGTAGCTGACCGAATAGGTGCGCGTCACGCCGGTGATCATCGCATCGGCATGGCCTTTCGCCACCATGCAGGCGGCGAAGACATTGCGGTCGAGATTGACGTAGCGCTGCGCATCGCGATGCAGCAGGCCGCGGCGCTGGTGCCGGCGATACAGGAAGTCGGTGTATTCGGCGTTATGCTCGCTGATGCGGGCATTGTGGATTTCGCAGCCCTCCAGGTTCTGCAGGCCGATGGCCTTCATGGTGGCTTCGATCCGCTCGCTGCGGCCGATCAGGATCGGGGTGCCATAGCCCGCCGCCCGGAACTCCAATGCAGCGCGAATGACGGTTTCTTCCTCGCCCTCGGCGAAGACGACGCGTCTCGGATTCTGCACCACCTGGTCGAAGAAGATCTGCAGCGAGCCGACCGTGGGGTTCAGGCGCGCACGCAGCCTGGCGGCATAGGCGGCCCAGTCGGTGATCGGCTTGCGCGCGACGCCCGATTTCACCGCCGCCTTGGCGACCGCCAGCGGCACGTCGACGATCAGGCGCGGATCGAAGGGCGAGGGGATGATATAGCCCGGGCCGTATTTCGGCCGGTCGCCCTTGTAGGCGGCGGCCACCTCGTCGGGCACATCCTGGCGCGCCAGCTTGGCGATGGCCTCGGCGGCGGCGATCTTCATCTCGTCGTTGATCGTCCTGGCGCGCACATCCAGCGCGCCGCGGAAAATATACGGGAAGCCCAGCACGTTATTGACCTGGTTCGGGTAGTCCGAACGCCCCGTCGCCATGATGACGTCGCCGCGCGTGGCCAGCGCATCCTCCGGGGTGATTTCCGGATCGGGATTGGCCATGGCGAAGACGATGGGATTCGGCCCCATCGCGCGCAGCATGTCGGGCGTCACCGCACCCTTGGCCGACAGGCCGAAGAACACATCGGCGCCCTTCATGGCGTCTTCCAGCGTGCGCGCATCGGTTTTCACCGCATGCGCCGACTTCCACTGGTTCATGCCGTCGGTGCGGCCCTGGTAGACCACGCCCTTGGTGTCGCAGAGGATGACATTCTCATGCCGCATCCCCATCGCCTTCATCAGCTCGGTGCAGGCGATGCCGGCGGCACCGGCGCCGTTCACCACCATCCTGGCATCCTTGATATCGCGCCCGGTCAGCTGCAGCGCATTGATCATGCCGGCGGCGGCGATGATGGCCGTGCCATGCTGGTCGTCATGGAAGATCGGAATGTCCATCAGCTCGCGCAGGCGCTGCTCGATCACGAAGCATTCCGGCGCCTTGATGTCTTCCAGGTTGATGCCACCGAAGCTGGGGCCGAGATAGCGCACCGCGTTGACGAATTCGTCGACATTCTCGGTATCGACTTCCAGGTCGATGCAGTCGACATCGGCGAAGCGCTTGAACAGCACCGCCTTGCCTTCCATCACCGGCTTGCCGGCGAGCGCGCCGAGATTGCCTAAGCCCAGCACCGCGGTGCCGTTCGAGATCACCGCCACCATGTTGCCGCGCGAGGTATAGTCGTAGGCGGTGTCGGGATTCTTCTGGATCTCCAGGCAGGGTGCGGCGACGCCGGGCGAATAGGCCAGGCTGAGGTCGCGGGTCGTCGCCATCGGCTTGGTCGGCACGACTTCCAGCTTGCCGGGCTGGCCCATCTTGTGAAATTCGAGGGCGTCGTCGTAGAGGGACGGGCTTTTCGAGTCGCTCATTTTTCTCTGCGGTTTTCCGGTTTTGCTCAGCGAGGTATTTCGCTCCCGGCGAGCATCATAAGGCCAAGGCCGGAGGGGTTAAAAGGGCCGTCGCCTGTGGTATGTCTGCGGCCTTCCCGATTTCACATCCGAGTCGCGCCTTTACCCTCGACGGCATGAACAAACCCGAACTGAATCTCCCCCCCGGCACCTCCCCCCTGATGGCTCAATATTTGAGCATCAAGGCGGCCTATCCGGACTGCCTGCTGTTCTACCGCATGGGGGATTTCTACGAACTGTTCTTCGAGGATGCCGCCAGGGCCGCCCGGGCGCTGGATATCGCGCTGACCAAGCGGGGCGAACATGATGGCGAGCCGATCCCGATGTGCGGCGTGCCGGTCCATGCGGCGGAAGCCTATCTCTCCCGCCTGATCCGCCAGGGTTTCCGGGTCGCCGTCTGCGAACAGATCGAGGATCCCGCCGAAGCGAAGAAGCGCGGCTCCAAGTCGGTGGTGAAGCGCGATGTCGTCCGTGTGGTCACGCCGGGCACCATCACCGAGGACAGCCTGCTCGATGCGCGGCGCAACAATTACCTTGCTGCACTTGCACAAAGCGGCGGTTCCGACGGCCCGCTCGCACTCGCCTGGCTTGATCTCTCGACCGGCGAATTCGGCCTGACCGAGACGACCACGGCCAGTCTCGGCGCCGATCTGGCCCGCGTCAGCCCGCGCGAACTGGTGCTGCCCGAGGGCATGCTGGCCAGGGCCGGGCTGCGGGCGATGTTCGAACAGCTCGATGTCGCGCTCTCGCCGCTGCCCGCGGCGCGGTTCGACAGCCAGGCCGGCGAACGGCGGCTGAAAGCGGCACTCGCCGTCTCGGCGCTGGAGGCTTTCGGCGCTTTCAGCCGGGCCGAATTCTGCGCCGCCGGCGCGCTGCTCGATTACGTCGACCTGACGCAATGCGGCAAGCTGCCCCGGCTCGATCCGCCGGTGAAACAGCCGCCGCTCAGCGTGATGGCGATCGACCCGGCCACAAGGCGCAATCTCGAACTGGTGGAAACGACGTCCGGCAGCCGCGACGGCGCGCTGCTCGACTGCATCGATGTCACGCTGACCGGGGCCGGCGCGCGACTGCTGGCGCAGAGGCTGCAGGCGCCGCTGACCGACCCGCAGCAGATCGCCGCACGCCACGATGCGGTGGCCATGCTGGTCGACACCACGCGGCTGCGCGCCGATATTCGCACGGCGCTGGCGAAAGTGCCGGATCTGGCGCGCGCGCTGTCGCGGGTTTCTCTTGGTCGCGGCGGCCCGCGCGATCTGTCTTCCTTACGCGATGGGCTGAGCCAGGCCGGTGCGCTGCGCCAGCGTCTGGCCGGGGAAAGCACGCTGCCTGCCGAGTTGATACACCTGCGCGATGCGCTGGGCGATCATGCCGCGCTGGTGCAGAGCTTGAGCGACGCGCTGGCCGAGGAACTGCCGCTCTTGCAGCGCGACGGCAATTTCGTGCGCGCCGGTCATCACGCGCCGCTCGATGAATTGAGGATGCTGCGGGATGAAAGCCGCCGGCATATTGCGCAGCTTCAGGACAAGTATGCGACTGATACTGGCATCAGCGGCCTGAAGATCCGGCATAACAACGTGCTGGGCTATTATATCGAGATCACGCCCGCGCATGCGCCGAAGATGGGCCAGCAGTATATCCATCGCCAGACCATGGCCAATGCCATGCGCTATGCCACGCCCGAGCTGGGTGAACTCGAAAGCAAGATCAGCCAGGCCGCCGACCGCGCGCTGGCGCTGGAACTGGAGATCTTCGAGCGCCTGTGCAGCGAGGTGCTGGGCCATGCGCAAGGCATCACCCGCGCTGCTGCCGCGCTGGCCGCGCTCGATGTGTCGTCGGCGCTGGCCGAGCTTGCCGTGCAGCGCCGCTGGGTGCGGCCGCAGGTCGATGACTCGCTCAGATTCTGTATCACCGGCGGCCGGCATCCGGTGGTGGAAACCGCACTGGAGCGCGCCGGGCAGGGCGAGCGTTTCGTCGCCAACGACTGCGACCTGTCGGAAGGCCAGAAGCTCTGGCTGCTCACCGGTCCGAACATGGCCGGCAAATCCACCTTCCTGCGCCAGAATGCGCTGATCGCAGTCCTCGCACAAATGGGCAGTTTCGTGCCGGCGATGAAGGCGGAGCTGGGCGTGGTGGATCGCCTGTTCAGCCGCGTCGGTGCCGCCGACGATCTAGCGCGCGGACGCAGCACTTTCATGGTCGAGATGGTCGAGACCGCGGCGATTCTTCATCAGTCGGGCAGCCGCGCGCTGGTGATCCTCGACGAGATCGGCCGCGGCACCGCGACTTTCGATGGCCTCTCCATCGCCTGGGCAGTCGTGGAATACCTGCATGAAAAGAACCGCTGCCGCGGGCTGTTCGCCACGCATTACCACGAACTCACCGCGCTCAGCGCGAAACTGCCGCAGCTCAGCAATCATACGCTGAAGGTGAAGGAGTGGGAGGGCGAGCTGGTCTTCCTGCACGAGGTCGGCCCCGGTGCTGCGGATCGCAGCTACGGCATCCAGGTGGCGAAGCTCGCCGGGCTGCCGGCCGGTGTGCTGTCGCGGGCCGCGGAGGTTCTGCATGCGCTGGAGCAGTCCGACCAGACCGGCAGGTCGGCCAAGCTGGTCGACGACCTGCCGTTATTCTCGCTCGCCGCGCCCGCCAAAGTCGCCGCTGCAACTGCGCCGCCCTCCGCAGTCGAGACCGCGCTGACCAAAGCCGATATCGACGCGCTGTCGCCGAAACAGGCGCTCGACCTGCTCTATCAGCTCAAGGCGCTGATTAAGTAGTTTAGGTTAGCAAAATCGTCATCCTCGGGCTTGTCCCGAGGATCCATCTGTCGCATCCCGCACGCGACAGCCACGGGATGGACCCTCGGGACAAGCCCGAGGGTGACGGTTGATGGGGTGGCGCTGCTCAAGGCTTAGGACGTGGATGGCCGGAACAAGTCCGGCCATGACAATTATTAGTGTGTCATGCCCGGGCTTGACCCGGGCATCCACGCCTTTTCCTTTGCTCACCCCCGCGCCCCGCTGCGCCCTCGGCTACCGCGATGCCGGACGATCTGCCGGCGCGCCGGACGCGGCGCGCTTTGTCCGACCGCCTGCCGGGTATATCGTCAGGTGATGTTCGCCTCGGCTGCTTCCCGGTCTCGCATTGCGGCCGTCCTGTCGATGTTGCTGGCGCTTTGCGCAGCGCCGGGCGCCGCGCAGACCCTGCAGGTCCGCGTACTGATCAATGACGCACCCCCCTACCGGATCGTCGAAACGGTCAACGGCGTCACCGCCCATTCCGGCATCTATATCGATATCCTGCGGCGGGTGGCGGCCGAGACCGGCCTGCAGCTGGAATTCACCGAACTGCCGCTTGCGCGCGCCTTCCGCGTGATGGAGGCCGGCGGTGCCGATCTCATGCTGGGGCCGAACCGCAATCCCGACCGCGAAGCCTATCTGCGCTACCTCGAACCGCCACTGCCGCGCGAGCCCAAGGTCTTCCTGCAATATCACTTCGGCCCGCCGATCCTGGGTTACGACGATCTCTACGGCCGCGCCATCGCCGTGCTGCGCGGCGCCACCTATTTCGACCGCTTCGATGCCGACCGCGCGATCGAGCGCATTGCGGTCGACGATTACACGGCGGCGCTGCGGCTGGTCTATTTCGGTCGCGTCGACGCGGTGCTGATTCCGGAACTGCAGGCGCGCTGGCTGATGCAGGAAACCGGCCTGCGGTTGCGCATCGCGCCCTATCGCGAGGCCGGCCGCGACTCCTATCTCGTGCTGGCGCGGTCGTCGCCGCTGATCGGCCATGCCGACAGGATCGAGACGGCCCTGCGCGGCGTGATGAACGGCCCCGCGCTGCAGCAGATCCTGCAGCGCTACGAATAGCGCGGGCGTCAGTCCCCGTTGCGGTCCATCCGGCCGTGGCTGTGCAGGAACTGCAGCACCTGCACGCCCTGCGGCAGGTCGACCAGAAATTCCGCATCGCGCTCGAGATGATGGATCTTCCCCGGATCGGGTCCGGCGAAACGCGACATCGCCTCGACCGATTCCCAGTAGGAAATGGTGACGAATTCGGTTTCGCTCTCGCGGTCCTCGCGCAGCAGCTGCACGCCCTGCGCCTTCTGCTCCAGCGGTTTGATCCCGTGTTCATAGAGATAGCTGGCGTATTCCTCGGCACGCGCGCGTGGCACCCGGCCGCGCCAGATGCGCGCCACGGTGGGAAATAACGCGGGACGTCCTTCGGCCATGACATGTCTCCCTTTGTCCAGGACATGAAATGCCGCAGCGCCGGTTTGGTTCAATGTTTACGGTTTCAGATGCTCGGCGAAAAACGCCAGCATGCGCCTGCGGGCATCCTCGGCGGCCTCCGGACTGTAGCCCATGGAATAGCCGCTGCTCGCCTTGATGCAGGCCTGCAGCTCGGCCCCGTTGAACGGGCGCTCGCGGCCATCCGGATCGATGAAGCGGACGCGGCTGCCGACATCGGTCACCGGGCATTTGCGCGCATTGACATGCCTGGGATGAAAGGCCGGCCGGTTCGCCGGATTTTCCCAGGCGTGATAGGCGTCCGGATACCAGTGCGACTGCCAGCGCAATCCCGGTTCGGCGGCGCGGGCGAGAGCATCGATCCGGTCGCATTTCTCGCGCGGCGTGGTTTCGTCCTTGCCGCCATAGAGTTTCAGCATCGGTGCGCCGGTGCTGAGCGGACCGTCGTCGTTGGAAAACACATTGGCGCAGGGTGCATAGAACGGCACATGGGCGGCGAATTTCAGGTCGCTGTCGCCCAGCACCCTGCGGCGCACGAATTCATAGGCCGAGAGTTCCGAGGTGATGCCGCCCATCGAAAGGCCCATGATGCCGATGCGGGCCGGATCGAGCGCCGGATGCGTGGCGGCCAGCTTCAGCGCCAGCAGCGCATCGGAAACCGGCGTGATCGGGCTGATCGCGCCGGGCACGTCGGCGGCGCGTTTGATGCCGCGCGGGCCGAAATGATCGAGCCCCAGCACGGCATAGCCGGCCTGCAGCAGCGGCTTGACGTAGGATCCTTCCGAACCGTCCTTCCAGCCGCCGATGGAATGCCCGATCATGACGGCGGCGACGCGGCCCTCGCGTGCCGTCGGCGACGGCATCGGCGGCAGCCAGATCGTCACCGATGCCTTGCCCGGCTGCGACTGGCCGCCGCGAAACGCGCCGTAATGTTCGTAGGTCGGCGCGTCGAAGATGAAGCTGCCGGTGCTGGTGGCGGTGAAGGGCTGCGCGGTGGCCGCACCGGCCAGCAGGATCATCATCAAACCCGCCACAATGTCGCGACGCATGGCTGTCTCTCCGTTTTTCGGCGCAGTCTAGCATCGGTGCCTGCCGGCGCGATCAGGATTCATCCACCAGCCGCTTCAGTTCCTGCCACGGCGCGATATCCCAGAAGCTGCCGGCGCGGCCGGATGGCGAGGGCAGCACGAACAGCCGCGTCGGGCCGAGCCGCTGCGGCTGCAGCCCGTAATCCGGCGGGCCTTTCAGGCCGAAGCTGTCGCGCAGGAATACCTGCGCCGGGCGTTTCGCCGTGAAGGCCAGGATGGCGGGGCGATGCTGTTCGATCTTGGCCGCCAGCCCGGCCACGTCGTCCTGCGCCGCCGCCAGATCCGTGTCGTTGCCGAACTGCGTCTTGTTCAGATCGGTCAGGCCGATGCCGAGTTTGAGCAGCTCGGCATATTCCGTCGGCGCGAAGCGGCGCGGCGTCAGGCCGACGGTCTGCAGCGTGGGCCAGAATTTGTTGCCCGGCTTCGCGTAGAAAGCCTTCTGCCGCGCCGATTCGAAGCCCAGTGCCGAGCCGCAGAAGACCAGGCGCAGATCCGGCGCCAGCAGGTCGGGAATGATATAGGCGCGATCTGTCATGCGCTGGGCACTCCTTTATGGCGGTGAACCCCCATAAACCACCGGCCGCAAACATTGCCTTGTATTGGCCGCATTTAAAGACTAGGGTCCGGCCCATCGACATTTTTTGGCCGGACCTTCTGGCTGTTCGTCGCGGCTTAGCCCGACGCATATACTGACTTCTCTCCAAAAAAATCGACAACCGGGTGCTGGCTGCAGCCTTGCTGCGGCCTGTGCCTTTCATTCACGACAACCAAGGATATTCCCATGCAGACGGGTATTGTTAAGTTCTACAACTCCACCAAGGGCTTCGGTTTCATTCAGCCGGACGATGGCGGCAAGGACGTGTTCGTCCATGCCACCGCGCTGGAGCGTGCCGGCATGCATATGCTGTCGGAAGGCCAGAAGGTGTCGTTCGACACCGAGAATGACAGCCGCTCGGGCAAGGTCGCCGTGCGCAGCCTGCAGGCTGCCTAAGCTTCCGCGTTCACGAGGCGCGGTTCGACTGCCGGTGCTGCGGATCTGACGCGCGTTTTCGCGCGCTGAGGTTCGTTTCTCGCCGGCAGACGGTGCCGCGCTCGCGCGTATCCGGCCTGTTGCGTTTCTGACGCGACAGGCCGGTGCGCTGCGCGCAGGTTTCAGACTGCGCCAGATTTCAGACTGCACTTGTCAGGTCGCTGCCTGCGGCCTAGGGTCCGGCCATGCCGGATGCCCCCCTGTACGATTGCCAGAGCTGCGGCGCCTGCTGCGCCTACAGCCGCGACTGGCCGCGCTTCTCGCTCGAATCCGAAGCCGAGATCGCCCGCATTCCCGCTGAATTCGTCAACGACGCCGTCGGCTGCATGCTCAGCATCGACAACCGCTGTACCGCGCTCGCCGGCACGCTCGGCGAGCATGTCGCCTGCCGCGTCTATGAGGTACGCCCGATCGTTTGCCGCGACTGCCAGCCCGGCGACGAGGAATGCCTGACCGCGCGCCGGCATTTCGGCATGGCGGTTTAATTTCAGTCGTCGTCCTCGGGCTTGACCCGAGGATGACGGATTATGTGGCGGCGGGCCGCGCCAGCATCAGCATACACTCACCCCACGCCGTGCTGCGCTGTTCGTATCGCGCAAAGCCGGCCTTCTCATAGGCGCGGATGGCGCGGGTGTTATTCGGATCGGGATCGGTGCAAACCAGCGCCGCGCCTTCCTCGAACAGACGCATCACATGCTGACGGATAAACGCGCTGCCATGGCCTTTGCCGATCATCTCGGGAATACCGATGGTCTGGTCGATGCCGCGTGTGCCCGGCGGCAGATCGTTGAACGGATGATCGGCCCAGGCCTGCGGGTCGTAATCCTGCAGGAAGGCGAAGGGCTGATCCTCCAGGCTGACGATCCACAGCCGCATGCCGGGTTCCTGCAGGTCGGCGGCGAGATTTTCCATCTCGGAGTCCAGATCGCCCCACCAGGCTGCGGCATCGGGCGTCTGCAGCCACTGCCGCTGCAGCGGCAGGTCGGCCTCCGTCATGCGGCGGAAGCCGTAGGTTTTCGTCACAAACTCTTCCCGTCGAATTTCACCGGCGTGATCGCATCCACGTCAAAACCGTCCAGGCAACGCACATTGATCGCCACCATGCGGTCGCCGGTCGGCGCCGTGCCGGTGCCAAACGAGTGGATGCCGCAGGTCTTGCAGAACAGGTGATGGATGTTGTGGGTGTTGAACTGGTAGTCGCCCACCGCATCCTTGCCGCGCTGCAGCTTGAAATCGT
>JAEYSS010000135.1 GCA_023434425.1 Pseudomonadota bacterium
GGAAGAACGTCTTTCCAGAGTGCGCGTAAACAAAAACCGTCATCCTCGGGCTTGTCCCGAGGATCCATCCCGTGGTCATCGCATGCGGGATGGTACAGATGGACCCTCGGGACAAGCCCGAGGGTGACGTATTTGGTTAAATCCCCAGCGCCTCCTTGAACGCGCCGTCGAGGTCGTCGATCAGGTCGTCGGGGTGCTCCAGTCCGATCGAGACGCGGATCAGGCCCTCGGTCACGCCGAGCTGGTCGAGAATCGCCTTGCCGACGCCCGAGTGAGTCGTCGAGGCCGGATGGCACATCAGCGATTCCGTGCCGCCGAGGCTGACCGCCGACTTGAACAGCTGCAGAGCGTTGATCACGCGGAAGGCCTGTTGCCGCGACGCGCCTTTCAGCGTGAAGGCGAAGGTCGAGCCCGGACCGCTGCATTGCCGGGCATAGACTTCCTGGTAGGTGTTGTCGGTGATGAAGTCCGGATGATGCACCTCGACGGGCATATGCGGATTGGTGTTGAGCCACTGCGCCACCTTGCGGCCGCTTTCGGCGGCGCGGGTCATGCGGATCACCAGCGTCTCCAGCGAACGGGCGATCATCCAGCTCGAATGCGGGTCGAGCTGGCTGCCAAAGGTGTTGCGGTAGCTGCGGATACGGTCGAGATGCACTTTCGCGCCCACCGCGCTGCCGGCGACCAGGTCGCTGTGGCCGCCGACGTATTTGGTCAGCGAGTAAACGGCGATATTGACGCCATGCCTGAGCGGCTTCTGGAAGATCGGCCCCAGCATGGTGTTGTCGCAGACGATCAGCGGACGCTGGCCGCCCTGTTTCGCGGCGATGGCGTCGGCGGCTTTGCTGACCATGGCGAAATCGACCATGGCGTTGTTCGGGTTGGCCGGCGTCTCGATGAAGATCATGACGATTTTGCTTTTCGCGCCGGCGGCGGCGCTGGTGATGTCGCGATCCTGCAGGCCGTCATGGAATTCCGCCGTATGGATGCCGAATTCTGGCAGCACCTTGCGGATCATCGTCTCGGTGCCGCCATAGAGCGGCGAGGAATGCAGCAGCGTGTCGCCGGGGCGTAGGAATGTGAGGAAGGCGCTGGCGATGGCCGCCATGCCGCTGGAGAAGACGGCAGCGGCCTCGGCGCCTTCGAGCAAAGCGAGGCGATCTTCGACGATCTCGAGATTGGGATGGTTGAAGCGGCTGTAGATCAGCCCGGCTTTTTCGCCCGGCGGCAGCTTGGTGCGGCCGGCCATCAGGTCGAAAAAGGCGGCGCCGTCCTCGGCGGTTTTGTAGGCGAAGGTGGAGGTCAGGAAGACCGGTGGCTTCACGGCGCCTTCCGACAGGAAGGGGTTGTAGCCGTAGCTCATCATCTGGGTTTCGGGATGCAGGTCGCGGTCGCCGCTGCGGGTTTTGGTTTCTGTGCGTTTCGCCATGATCCTGACCTCGGGCTGAAAGGGGAGGTCAGGATACCAGTCTCCTCAGTCGCCGGGGAGCATCACGATGTGACCGGGCTGGGATGCGACCCGGTCGAGCCAGCGGCGCAAAGCCGGATAAGGCGTCAGGTCGTGATCGCCCTCAGGGGCGCGGTGCGTATAGGCGTAAAGGGCGATATCGGCGATGGAGTAGCGGTTGCCGACGAAAAAGTCGGTCTTCGCCAGATGCTGCTCCATCACCGCAAAGGCCGCACGGCCTTTTTCCAGCCGTTCGGGCATCTCGGCCATGCGCGGATGGTCGCGGCCGAGATGGCGGATGATCCAGCGCGGCGTGGCCACGTAAGGTTCGTGGCTGTACTGCTCGAAGAACAGCCACTGCATCACCTGCGCTCTGGCCAGCCGGTCGGACGGCAGATACGGCGTGCCATCGGCGAGGTAGCAGAGGATGGCGTTGCTTTCTGCGAGTACGGTGCCGTCCTCGAAGCCAAGCGCGGGGATGCGGCCGTTGGGATTGCGGGCGAGGAAGTCCGGTGTCCGCGTCTCGCCCCTGTCGAGATCGAGCTCGATGCGGGCGTAGGGAATGTTGAGCAGCGCCAGCAGCAGCCGGCATTTGTAGCCGTTGCCGGAATCGAGATAGTCGTAGAGCGTCAGCATCACGCGGCCTTTTCGACCTGGCCGGGTTCGCGCCCGGCAACAAAGGTGAAGCCCTCGTCGGCCCAGCCGGTCATGCCGCCGATCATGATCTTCACGGCATAGCCGAGCGTGGCGAGTTTGAGTGCAGCCCGGTCGGCGCCATTGCAATGCGGTCCGGCGCAGTAGGTGACGAAGAGAGTCTCCGCCGGCCAGCTGCGCGCGATGCGCTCCGCCGTGATATCGGCATGCGGCAGGCTGAGTGCGCCGGGCACATGGGCGTCCGCGTAGGCGTTGCGGCCGCGCACATCGAGCAGCACGAAATCCTGCAGGCGGTTGGCCATGGCGTGATGTACGTCCCAGCAATCGGCCTCGAAGGTCAGCTTGGCGGCGTAATGGCGGGCGGCTTCGGACGGTGGCGCAGCGGGGGTCGAGGCAACAAAGCTGGGCATGGCGGGTGGCTCCTGTGGTGGTGCAGCCAACCTGCCGTAAGATTGTCTAGGTCACAAACGAGAGTTTCTCGCTGGAAGGCATAGGAAAGCTAAGCCATACTGGTCGCATGCGCCGCCGCCTGCCGCCCCTGAATGCCCTGCGCGCCTTCGAGGCCGCCGCCCGCCACAGCAGCTTTGCTCTGGCGGCCGAGGAACTGGGCGTGACGGCGGCTGCGGTCAGCCAGCAGGTGAAAGGCCTGGAAGCGCAGCTGAAGGTGGAGCTGTTCCGGCGCCAGCCACGCGGGCTCGCGCTGACCAATGCCGGCCGCGCCTATCTGCCCGGCCTCACCGACGGTCTGGACCGGCTCGCCGCGGCCACCTCGCATCTGAAGGAAGGCCAGGCCAGCGGCACCATCACCATCACCATGCTGGCGTCGTTTGCCGCCGGCTGGCTGGTACCGCGTCTGGGTCGCTTCCGCGCGCAGTATCCCGGCATCGACCTGCGCGTCGACACCTCGCGCCGGCTGGTCGATTTCGCCCGCGAAGACGTCGATCTCGCGATCCGCTTCGGCGCCGGGCCGTTCAAGGGCCTGCAGGCGATCCATCTGCTCGACGAGGACCTATTCCCGGTGGCGTCGCCGGCGCTGCTGCATGGCGGGTTGCCGCTCAGCCGGTTCGAGGATCTGGCGCAGCATCAGCTGCTACACGATATGGACGCGCATCCGGAGCAGCCGTGGATGAGCTGGCCGCGCTGGTTCGAGCGCGAGGGCCTGCGCGCCGATGCTGCCGCACGCGGGTTGTTCTTCACGGATTCCAACGTGCTGGTGGCAGCCGCCGTGGCGGGGCAGGGCGTGGCGCTGGGCCGCGCGCCGCATCTGGGTGAGCATCTGGCGAAAGGCCGGCTGGTGCGGCTGTTCGAGCAGAGCTGGCTGTCGGACTGGCGCTATTACATCGTCGGGCCGCAGACGCAGTTCAAACGCCCGCTGGTGAAGATGCTGGTCGACTGGCTGCTGGAAGAGGCGCGCGCCGGCGCCTCTTAGTCGCCACGGTTGAGCAATGCGAGCTGCGGCGTGCTGCGGAAATCCTGGTCCGCCACTTCGGCGGCGCGGCGGAAGCGGTCGAATTCCCGGCCTTCGAGCTTGCGGCCCGAAGGGAAGCGCACGCCGGTCGGATTGATCTGCTTGCCGTTCTGTATCACTTCGTAATGCAGATGCGGGCCGGTCGAACGCCCGGTGCTGCCGACAGCGCCGATCACCTGGCCCTGGCGCACGCGCTGGCCGTTCTTCACACCGATGCGGCTCATATGCGCATAGCCCGTGGCATAACCGTTGCCATGCTTGATGCGGACATACTGGCCGTAGCCGCCGTTCCAGCCGGCCGTTTCGACGACGCCGTCGCCGGCGGCCTGGATCGGCGTGCCGGTCTGCGCGCCGAAATCGACGCCCTTGTGCATCAGGCTGAAGCCGAGGATCGGATGGCGCCGCATGCCGAAGCCCGAGGTGAGCCGCGCACCGTCGATGGGTGTGCGCAGCAGCGCCTTGCGCACGCTGGAGCCGGCCGGCGTGAAGTAATCGGCATCGCCGCCATCGGTCGGCTGATAGAAGTAGTAGCGCAGCTCGCGGCCCGACAGCGTCATCGACGCCACCGCGATGCGGCCGGTCTTCATCGTCTTGCCGGCATCGTCGTGATGACGTTCGAAGAAGAGTTCGAAGCGATCGCCCGGCTGCACTTCGCGCTGGAAGTCGACATCGTAGGAGAAGATGCGGATGAATTCGCTGAGCAGCGTGTTGTTCAGGCCGGCCGCGATGCCGGCATTATAGAGGCTGTCGTCGATGGTGCCGCCAATGCGCGCGTGATCGACGTTGAACTCGCGGATCACTTCATTGGCGCGGAAGCTGCCGCTTTCCACGCGGGTCACATTCACTTCGCGTTCGACGCTGGGCGAGAGCGACATCTCGAACAGACGATAGCTGTCGGCATCGTTGCGCTCGAATGTGAGCGTGATTTCCTGGCCGACCTTGAGTTTGCGCGGATTGAATTTCGCATGCAGCGCGGCGATTGCCGCCTGGCTGTCGGACGGTCCGGCGCCGGCTTCGGTGAGCAGCTGCATCAGCGTATCGCCCGGCGACACCGCAACCTTCTTCAGCACTTTCGCGGGCAGCAGATCGTCGGGATTGAGCGTGCCGGGCCACCAGGCATCGGGTTCGCTGAGGAATTTCTCCAGTGCCGGCGCCAGGCGATAGGCATCCAGCACCGCCTGTTCGACGGCGCGGCCCGGATCCACCATCTCCATGGCGGTCCCGCTGCGCTGGGTGGGGCCATAGAGAAGAGCAGCGCCGACGATTCCGGTCGCCAGAACGGCGCCGGTCAGAATCACTTTCGAGTTCCGCAGGGCCCTGGAAACGGCTAAGCGGTTGGAATCAAACGACTTACTCAAAAGGAATCCCCCGTCTACGCCACGCGCCCCCCGTCGGGCGCAAAGACTATCGCCAGCCAGGAGTCGGGGGTCAAGAAATTATCTGCGGGGCCCGGCCATGCCCGCCTCGAAATTATCAGCCGTCCGTACCCTGACTCCACGCAACGACGTTACCAAATCTTGTGGATAAATGGGCACTTATCCCCATTTCGTGGGGTATGTATTTTTTTTGAAATTGGCTGTTGACGGCATGGGGTGATCTGAATATAAACCGCCCCACGACGCGGTCGGACGGTGGTCCCAGAGTAGCGTACGGGACACACGGAACGGCAGCGTCTTTTCTGTCTCTAAAGGGTACGAACCCTGTGGATGATGGGGACGCCGCAAGGCAGACAAGCCCACACTGGTGGGTTGGCCGGGAAACCGGTTTGTTGTTGGACATCGTAAATCGGAATGGAAGAGATGCGTGGGCGGCGGTGCCGATCACACTGATCGAAAGATCGTGGATCAAACCCGGTTGCTCAAGCATCACTTAGTAAGGTGTCGATGTTGTCTCACGACGACATTGGCATAACGCTATGCGATCCATCATGACCCCCGGTCTTCTGCCTGGTAACGGGCGCAAGGCTGATCATGATGGTACAGTGAGAGTAATTCGGGATATCTCAAGTCAACTTGAGAGTTTGATCCTGGCTCAGAACGAACGCTGGCGGCAGGCTTAACACATGCAAGTCGAACGCCCCGCAAGGGGAGTGGCGCACGGGTGAGTAACGCGTGGGAATATGCCCTTCGGTTCGGAATAACACAGGGAAACTTGTGCTAATACCGGATACGATCTACGGATGAAAGATTTATCGCCGAGGGAGTAGCCCGCGTAGGATTAGCTAGTTGGTGAGGTAATGGCTCACCAAGGCGACGATCCTTAGCTGGTCTGAGAGGATGATCAGCCACACTGGGACTGAGACACGGCCCAGACTCCTACGGGAGGCAGCAGTGGGGAATATTGGACAATGGGCGAAAGCCTGATCCAGC
>JAEYSS010000246.1 GCA_023434425.1 Pseudomonadota bacterium
TTGCCGCCGCAGTAGACGAGCTTTCGGCACAGCATGACTTCATCCTGGTGGATTGTCCGGGCAGCGATACCAATCTCGCCCGTGTCGGCCATTCCTATGCCGACCTGCTGGTCACGCCGGTCAATGACAGTTTTATCGATGTGGATTTGCTGGCCAGCGTCGACCCCGACACGCTGAGGGTGATCAAGCCAAGCCGGTATGCCGTCATGGTTTGGGAACAGCGCAAGCAGAGATTTGTGCGGGATCGTCAGAACGTCGACTGGGTGGTGATTCGAAACCGCCTGTCGCATCTCGATGCGCGCAACAAGCGCAATGTCGGTCATGTGCTGGAATCGCTGGAGAAGCGGATTGGCTTCCGTTTTCTGCCCGGTCTGTCGGAACGCGTCATTTTCCGCGAACTTTTCCTCAGCGGACTGACTTTGATGGACCTCGATCGGGCAGGGCCGGCCGGCCCGGCAACAGGCCTGAACATGGCGCAGGCGGCGGCGCGGCAGGAAGTGCGGAGCCTGCTGCTGGGATTAAAACTTATCACCGACGACTGATTTGCCTCAAGCAGCGCCATGCTGCACCGCACAAGAGTACTGCAACGCTTTACAAGGTAACGAAATCAGGCCGCTTTCCCTTGGAGGTTATTAGCGATCTGTGCTTTAACGTGCGTTCAATTCGGGCTCTATTTCGAGCGCGTTTTGTGAGGGGAGAAACTATGAAGACCACATTTTCACTGCTTGCCGGCATTGCGTTCGCTTTTGCAGGTACTGCCGCCCAGGCACAGGATTTTCCGAACAAGCCAGTCACCATCGTCGTGCCCTTCTCTGCGGGCGGTCCGACCGACACAGTGGCCCGTCTGGTCGGTCAGGCGATGAGCACCTCGCTGAAGCAGCAGGTGGTTGTCGAGAATGTCGGCGGCGCCGGCGGCACGCTGGGCGCTGGTCGCGTGGCGCGCGCTGCTCCGGATGGCTACACCGTGCTTCTGCACCATATCGGCCAGGCCACCAGCGCGACCCTGTATCGCAAGCTGCCTTACGACACCATCAACGACTTTGAGGCGATTGGCCTGGTCACCGACGTGCCGATGACCATGGTGGCGAAGAAGGATCTGCCGCCGAAGGACTTCAAGGAACTGGTCACCTATGTCCAGCAGCAGAAGGACAAGGTGTCCTATGGCAATGCCGGCATCGGCGCTGCCTCGCATCTCTGCGGTCTGATGTTCATGAGCGCGCTCAAGGCACAGATGACCACCGTGGCCTATAAGGGCACCGGTCCGGCGATGAACGACCTGCTGGGCGGTCAGATCGATCTGATGTGCGACCAGACCACCAACACCACGGGTCAGATCAAGGGCGGCAAGATCAAGGCCTATGCCGTCACCACCAAGACCCGCGTGCCGTCGCTGCCGGACCTGCCGACCATGGACGAAGCCGGCATCAAGGGCTTCGAGGTTTCGATCTGGCACGGCATGTATGCGCCGAAGGGTACGCCGAAGGCTGCGATCGACAAGCTGTCGGCCGCGCTCCAGGCTGCCTTGAAGGATCCGAACGTGGTGCAGCGTTTTGCCGAACTCGGCACCGAGCCGGTGGCGCAGAACCGCGCGACCCCGGCGGCGCTGAGTGCACATCTTAAGGCCGAGATCGCCAAGTGGGCGCCGGTCATCAAGGCGGCCGGCGAATACGCCGACTGATCGACGCGTAGCATTCCCGTAAACTTGGGGCGTCCCGTCTTTCTCCGACGGGGCGCCCCTTGTACAAAGTCTGCCAAGTCATTCGGGTACAGGGGGAGAGAATGTCGGGTTTGGGCATCCGCAACCAGAAAGATTTCTACTCTGGTTTGCTGTTCATTTTGTTTGGGGTGGCCTTCATGTGGATCGCCCAGGATTACAATTTCGGGACGGCCCGCCGTATGGGCCCCGCCTTCTTCCCCGTCATCCTGTCCGGCATCCTGATCGCCATCGGCATCGCCATTGCGGTTCGAGGCGTAGCTGTACCTGACGAGCCGATGCGCGGCTTTACCCTTAAGGGCCTCGTCCTGGTGATCGTCGGCACGCTGCTGTTCGGTTTTCTCGTGCGCAACGCCGGAGTGCCGGTGGCCACGGCGGCGCTGGTTGCCACCAGCGCCTATGCCAGCCAGCGTTTCAACTGGAAGCCGACGCTGGTGTTGTCCATCGGCATGGCCGTGTTCTGTGTCGTTGTATTTATCTATGCGCTTGGCCTGCCGATGCCGGTTCGCGGGCCGTGGCTTGGCGGTTGAGAAGGATCGCGTAAATGGAACTGTTGGCGAATCTCTCGATCGGCATCGAAGCCGCATTCACTCCGCTTAACCTGCTTTATTGTCTGGGCGGCGTTTTCGTTGGCACGCTGATCGGCGTGCTGCCCGGACTCGGCCCGACGGCCACCATTGCCATGCTGCTGCCGGTGACCTTCGGCCTGCCGCCGGTCTCAGCGCTCATTATGCTGGCCGGTATCTATTACGGCGCCCAGTATGGTGGCTCGACGACGGCCATTCTGATCAATCTGCCCGGCGAGTCATCCTCGGTGGTGACGGCGCTCGACGGTTACCAGATGGCGCGTCAGGGCAGGGCAGGACTTGCGCTCTCCACGGCGGCGCTGGGATCCTTCTTTGCCGGCACGGTAGCGACCTTTCTGCTGGCGCTGTTTGCGCCGCCACTGGCCGAGATCGCGCTGAAATTCGGTCCGGCCGAATACTTCTCGCTGATGGTGATGGGCCTTGTGGCCTCGGTCGTGCTGGCGCATGGCTCGCTGATCAAGGCGATTGCCATGATCCTGCTCGGCCTGCTGCTCGGCCTGGTCGGCACCGACGTCACCTCGGGTACGCCGCGCTTCACCTTTGACACGCCCGAACTGGCCGATGGCATCAACTTCGTGATCGTTGCCATGGGCATGTTCGGCCTCGGTGAGATCATCCGCAATCTGGAGAACGAAGAGACCCGCGACGTCTTCAGCCGCAAGATCACCGGTCTGCTGCCGACCTGGAACGATATCAAGTCGATTGTCGCACCGGTGCTGCGTGGCACCGCATTGGGTTCGGCGCTCGGCATCCTGCCGGGCGGCGGCGCCATGTTGTCTTCTTTTGCAGCTTATTCGCTGGAAAAGAAGATCTCGAAGAACTCGAGGAACTTCGGCAAAGGCGCCATCGAGGGCGTGGCAGCGCCGGAATCGGCTAATAATGCCGGCGCGCAGACCTCCTTCATTCCGATGCTGACCCTGGGTATTCCGTCTAACCCGGTGATGGCGCTGATGATCGGCGCGATGATCATCCAGGGCATCCAGCCGGGCCCGCAGGTGATGACCGAACAGCCCGCCTTGTTCTGGGGCATTATCGTTTCGATGTGGGTCGGCAACTTCTTTCTGGTCGTGCTGAACCTGCCGATGATCGGTCTGTGGGTCCGCATGCTGACGGTGCCGTATCACCTGCTGTATCCGGCCATTCTGGTCTTCTGCTCGATCGGCGTGTTTTCTCTGAACAATTCGACCTTCGATGTCTATCTGATGGCGATGTTCGGTATTCTCGGCTACGTGCTGTCAAAGCTGGATTGCGAACCGGCACCGTTGCTGCTCGGGTTCATTCTCGGGCCAATGATGGAGGAATATCTGCGTCGCGCCATGGTGCTGTCGCGTGGCGACCCGATGGTCTTCGTCGAACGCCCCATCAGCGCCACGATGCTGGCGCTGGCGGTGATCGGCTTGATCGTCGTGCTGCTGCCGTCGATCCGCAAGAAGCGCGAAGAGGCCTTCACCGAGGAAAGCTGAGTCCACCCATTTTGGGAAACATGAACGCCGCCGGGTAAACAGGCGGCGGGGGTTTTTT
>JAEYSS010000278.1 GCA_023434425.1 Pseudomonadota bacterium
GGCCGACAAACGCCGGCACCAGATAGACGCCGTGATTTTCCGGCACCTGTGCCGCCAAGGTCGCGGTCTCGGCGGCGCCGTCGACGATCTTCAATCCGTCGCGCAGCCATTTCACCGCGGCGCCGGCGACGAAGATCGAGCCTTCCAGCGCATAGGTGGTCTTGCCGTTCAGCCGATAAGCGACGGTGGTGAGCAGGCGGTTGTTCGACTGCACGGGTTTGTCGCCGATATTGACCAGCGCGAAACAGCCGGTGCCGTAGGTGGATTTCACCATGCCGGGCTGGAAACAGGCCTGCCCGAAGGTGGCGGCCTGCTGGTCGCCGGCGATGCCTGTGACGGGAACCGCATGGCCGAGGATATCGGCCGAGGCCACACCGAATTCTCCGCTGCAATCCAGCACCTTCGGCAGCATCGCCGCCGGCACGTTGAAGATCTTCAGCAGCAGCTCGTCCCAGCTTTGCGTGACGATGTCGAACAGCATGCTGCGCGAGGCATTGGTGGCGTCCGTCGCATGCACCTTGCCGCCGGTGAGGCGGAACAGCAGGTAGCTGTCGATGGTGCCGAAGCAGAGTTCGCCCTTTTCGGCGCGAGACCGTGCACCGGGAACATGGTCGAGCAGCCAGGCGATCTTGGTGGCGGAGAAATAGCTGTCGATCAGCAGGCCGGTTTTCTGCTGCACGACATGACTGAGGCCATCGGCGACTTTCTGGCGGCAGGTTTCCGCCGTGCGGCGATCCTGCCAGACGATGGCGCGGTGAATCGGGCGGCTCGACTCCCTTTCCCAGACCACGGTGGTTTCGCGCTGGTTGGTAATGCCGATGCCGGCGATGTCATTGCCACGCAGGCCGGCCTTGGCGACCGCCTCGCGCATCAGGCTCTGCACGTCGCGCCAGATTTCCTCGGCATCATGCTCGACCCAGCCATCGGCCGGATAATGCTGGGTCAGTTCCTTCTGCGCGGTGGCGACCGGCAGACCGGAGGCATCGAAGACGATGGCGCGGCTGGAGGTCGTGCCTTGGTCGATGGCGAGGATGTAATTCGGCATTTTTTACTCAGCAGCCTGGGCGCAGCCTTCGGCCTTGAACACGCGTTTGGTGCTGGCCGGGAATTTCGCCAGTTTCGACGCCGGGCGGATCGGGCGGACCACCAGGTTGCCGGTGCAGTTCGGGCAGCGGCCTTTCAGCACCGTGTCGGCGCAGTCGGCGCAGAAGGTGCATTCGAAGCTGCAGATGCGCGCGGCGTCAGACTCCGGTGGCAGGTCGCGGTTGCAGCATTCGCAGTTGGGACGCAGTTCGAGCATCTCAGACTCCTTTCGCGATCTGCACGGCTTTCTTGGCAATCGCCGTAATGCCGGCCCAGTCGTTTTTCTGCAGCAGCTCTTTCGGCGCCAGCCAGGAACCGCCGGCGGCAAACACATTGGGCAGCGAGGTGTAGCTGCGCAGGTTGGCTTCGGTGACGCCGCCGGTCGGGCAGAATTTCATTTCCGGGAAGGGCCCGCCGAAACCCTTCAGCGCAGCCGCGCCGCCGGAGGATTCGGCCGGGAAGAATTTGGCGCGCAGGAAACCCTGCTCCATGGCGCGCATGATCTCCGACGCGGTCGCCACCGCCGGCAGATAGGGCAGGCCGGTATCCTTGGCGCAGTAATACAGCGCCTCGGTGGCGCCCGGCGAGATGACGAATTTCGCGCCTGCCAGCTGCGCCGCGGCGAACTGCGCCGGATTGAGCACGGTGCCGGCGCCGACCACGGCCTCGGGCACCTCAGTTGCGATGCGCTGGATCGCCTCCAGCGCCGCTGCCGAGCGCAACGTGATCTCCAGCACCGGAATACCGCCGGCCACCAGCGCCTTTGCCAGCGGTACGGCAGCGTTGGCGTCTTCCACCACCAGCACCGGGATCACCGGGCTGCGGGTCAGGATGGCGTCCAGCGTGGCAGTACGCTCGTTCAGCTTGTCGGCGGCCTTGTCCGGCATGTGTCCTCCCGTGTTTGCAGAGAGGATAAGCGCGGGATGGCCGCGGCTTCAAGTCATCCGAATTGCGGAGGCCGCGGGTCAGTGTGCGGTCAGACCTGCTCCTTCAGCTTGCCGCGGTGATAGCGCCGGATCACGGTATCGTCCGGCGGGAAATGCTCGGGCTGCAGCGCGGTCAGCTGCGCCTGGATGCACTGCCACCGATCGTCTTCCAGCAGGTAGGTATCGGTGTAGAAAGTCATGCCGGATTTGGCGATGTCGCCGTTGTGCCGCGTGTAGCAGGTGGTGGCGCTGACCAGGGCGACGCTGTCGAAAATCTCGATCCGCTCGTCGCGATAGTCCCAGTAGGTGATGACATCCGGGTCAAAGCCGGTCGCCCAGTAGGCGAGATAGTCGGCGCGATACATGCGGCTGCCATCGGGCATGATGCAGAGAAAGCGCGGATGGATGATGGCCGAATGCGACACCACATCGTTGGTGACGAAATTGTGGATGAACGTTGCATTCAGCCGGCGCAGCGCGACCAGTCTGGTATCCTGCAGCATTGGAATTCCCTCCCCTTATGCCGATGCTTATGTATCGACTGGGGGAAAGCGCTGAAGCAATAACGTGCGGCGTCAATCCAGCAGCGAAAACCCGGGCTCCGCCGCCAGCCGGCGCGCCAG
>JAEYSS010000046.1 GCA_023434425.1 Pseudomonadota bacterium
ACCCCCCCGGGCCGCCCTCGGGGCGGTGTTCAAACCCCCCCCCCCCCGACATTTCCTTTGCATTCTCCGATTCTTGAAACGAGCCCCGCATGTCCGCTGCCCCGAAACCCGCTCCCCAAGGCGACATCCCGTCAGACGCGCTCGTGATCGCCGATCTGCTGCCGACCTGCGGCAAGGCACTGGAGGCGGCCGAAACGCTGCTGGGGCATGCCACGGCCGCGGTGGCACTGCTGGTCCGCGATGCCAACGGCAATATCGACAGCGCCAGACTGGAAGAGGAGCAGTTCGCAGCGCATGGCCTGGCCTGGCTCGCGACCTATGTGGCGACGCTGAAGGAAAGCCTGCACTGGGCCGAACGACTGAAGGAAGACGGCAAGCTGCGCGAACTGGAGCAGCTGATCCTGCAGGCCGGCTTCGGTGAGTATCTTGCGCAGATGCAGGGTGGCATCAGCATGAGCCAGGTGGAAATCTGCCGCCTCAGCGATCTGGGTGTCGCCGATGAAGCGCAGCAGGCCCTGCTGACGCCCGCCGTGAAGGCACTGATGGCGGGCGGCAACACGCCGCCGGTGCGCAGTCGTATCGCCGGACTGGTGAAGGACGGCCTCGATACCGGCGATTTCGGCGAGCTCGGCCTGGATGAAACCATGGCCATGGTGCGGGAACAGTTCCGCCGCTTCGGCGAGGACAAGGTGATTCCCTTTGCGCATGACTGGCACCGCAAGGATGAGTTCATCCCGATGAGCGTGATCGAGGAGATGGCAGGACTCGGCGTCTTCGGCCTCACCATCCCGGAGGAATACGGCGGCCACGGTCTGGGCAAGACCGCCATGTGCGTCGTCTCGGAAGAACTCAGCCGCTGCTATATCGGCGTCGGCAGCCTCGGCACCCGCGCCGAGATCGCCGCTGAACTGATCCTGCGCGGCGGCACTGAAGAGCAGAAGAAAAAGTGGCTGCCGAAACTGGCGTCCGGCGAGACACTGCCGACCGCGGTCTTCACCGAACCCAATACGGGCTCAGACCTCGGCTCGCTCCGTACCCGCGCGGTGAAGGACGGCGATGTTTACAAGGTGACCGGCAACAAGACCTGGATCACCCACGCGGCGCGCACCGACCTGATGACCTTGCTGGCGCGCACCGATCCCAATGAGAAGAGCTATAAAGGCCTCTCGATGTTCCTGGCCGAGAAGCCGCGCGGCGACGACGCCAATCCCTTCCCGGCCGAAGGCATGACCGGCGGCGAGATCGAAGTGCTGGGCTATCGCGGCATGAAGGAATACGAGATCGGCTTCGACGGCTTCGAGGTGAAAGCCGAGAACCTGCTGGGCCAGCGCGAGGGGCAGGGCTTCAAGCAGCTGATGGAGACCTTCGAGTCCGCCCGCATCCAGACCGGCGCACGCGCGCTCGGCGTGGCGCAATGCGCACTGGAGCTCGGCCTGAAATATGCCAATGAGCGCATCCAGTTCGGCAAGCCGATCTACAGCTTCCCGCGCGTACACGGCAAGATCGCCTGGATGGCGGTGGAAACCATGCTGGCGCGCCAGCTCTGCTACTTCGCCGCACGCGAGAAGGATCAGGGCCGCCGCTGCGACCTGGAGGCAGGCATGGCCAAGCTGCTGGCGGCGCGCATCGCCTGGGCCAATGCCGACAATGCGCTGCAGGTGCATGGCGGCAACGGTTATGCCGAGGAATACCCGATCAGCCGCGTGCTGTGCGACGCGCGCATCCTCAACATCTTCGAGGGTGCCGCCGAGATCCAGGCGCAGGTGATCGCCCGCCGCCTGCTGGAAACCCGCAACGGCTAGTTCGTAAAAGCCATGTCGGTCGGGTTGCTGCCGCAGACCAGCACGGCGACCTTTTCGCCCGGCTTCGGCAGATAGCGCTTCGACAGCAAAGCCGCAAAGGCGGCCGCGCCGCCGGGCTCGGCCACCAGGCGCAGCTTGTCCCACAGCGCCTTCTGCGCATCGCGGATCGCGTCATCCGTCACCAGCACCGACTCCGCCACGCCCTTTTGCGCGATCGGAAACATCAGACTGCCGATCATCTTCGGCGCCAGTGAATCCGCCGCGATGCCGCCGGCCGGCGCTTCCACCGGCCTGCCGGCCTTGAGCGCCATGTTCAGCGTCGGCGCCGCCTCGGGCTCCACGGCCACCACTTTCACCTTGCCGCCATACCAGGCCGCAATGCCGCCGATCAGGCCGCCGCCACCGACCGCGACCAGCAGCGTATCAATCCCGGGCGCCTGCTCTTCGAGCTCCAGCCCGACACTGCCCTGGCCGATCAGGGTTTCCGGCTGGTCATAGGCATGGATTGCCAGCGCGCCGCTCTCTTTCAGCCAGACCTCGCTCGCCGCCAGCGCATCGGCATAGCGCGCGCCGCCCACGACGAGGTCGGCGCCATAGCCCTTGATGCGGGCGATCTTCATCGGCGCCGCGATGCTGGGCACGAAAATCCGGGCCGGCACCTTCAGCACCATGGCGGCATAGGCGACGGCCGCACCGTGATTGCCGCCCGAGGCCGCCACCACGCCGGCAGCCGGCAGTGGCCGCGCCAGCAGGCCCGTAAACGCGCCACGAGGCTTGAAGGAACCGGAATGCTGCAGCAGTTCCAGCTTCAGCTGCACCTGCTCGACCGGCAGGCCGAAATCGGCGCCGGCCACCGCCATCACCGGCGTACGCCGAATGTAGGGCGCAATCTTCGGATAGTTGGCAGCGATGGCGGCACGGTCGACGGAAACAGATGACATGGGATCCTGCTGGCAGGTGAATAGGCCGGCTTGACTATAATTAGGAAAATGGCTAATTGACAATATGCCATCCGAGCAAAATCCGCTCGCTGTCTTCCGGGCTCTGGCCAGCGACCGCCGCTTGGCCATCCTCGACTGGCTGCGCGACCCCGAGGCGCATTTCCCGCCTCAGACCGATGGCGACCTGGTGCGCGACGGCGTCTGCGGGTTGCTGATCGCGGAAAAGCTGGGCGTCAGCCAGCCAACCGCCAGCGAGCATCTGAAGATCCTGGTCCAGGCCGGCCTGCTGCGCGGCAAACGCATCAGGCAGTGGACCTTCTATCGCCGGGATGAAACCGCCATTGGTCGGCTGAAGCAGGGCCTGCGCGACCTGTAGCTTGCGGCGGATTGCCGCCGACAGGCTTGAGGGCTTGGACCTCTGTGGCCGGACCCTATATCCTCAGGTCATGCAGAATTTCGTCCATATCCTGATCCCGGCCTTTGCCGTCGCCACCTTCCTGGTGCTTTGCGTCGGCATCTTTGCGCTGTTCCGCGGCGGCCGGTTCAACCGCTCTTACTCGAATCTGCTGATGCGCTGGCGCATCCTGCTGCAGTTCATTGCCATCATCCTGATCGGCATCGCCAGCTTCGCCTTTCGCAACTGAGGCTGTCGCATGGTAAAGCTCGACCGGATCTACACCCGCGGCGGCGACAAGGGCATGACCTCCCTGGGCAACGGCGAGCGCGTACCCAAGCATGACCTGCGGGTGGAAGCCTTCGGCGCGGTGGACGAGGCCAATGCCGCCATCGGCCTGGCCCGGCTGCACACGCACTCCTCAAATGAAAGCGGCGGCGACCTGGATGCCATGCTGTCGCGCATCCAGAACGATCTGTTCGACCTCGGCGCCGACCTCTGTACCCCGGAGGAGGAGGAAAACGACCCGCGCCGCCGTCCGGCGCTGCGGATGGCCCAGGTTCAGGTCGACCGGCTGGAAGCCGAGATCGATGCCATGAATGCCCGGCTCAGCCCGCTGACATCTTTTATATTGCCCGGCGGGAGCCCGGCCGCCGCTTACCTGCATCTGGCCCGCACCATCGTCCGGCGCGCCGAGCGGCTGGTGACGGCGCTGCAGGATGCCGAGCGGATCAATCCGGCCGCGCTCAGCTATATCAACCGGCTGTCGGACCATCTCTTCGTGGCCGCCCGCCACGCCAATCAGGACGGCGCCGGCGATGTCCTCTGGGTGCCAGGCCTCAACCGCGGCTGACCGCTTCGCGTCCGTCGTCACCCGGCAAAAACTGCCGTACCGACCCGGCAAGACCTCGCGACGGCAGAAGCTGCCGCGTTAACCCCGTTCCGAAATATTGTGAATTCCCCTGTAATAATAATGCATTAGCGAGTCCAGCCAAAACTGGCACGGCGTTTGCTCCTCCCAAGCCAAATCAGTTTCCAGCCCATGGAGGGGTGTTATGTCAATTAGTGGCGCTTTGCAGACCTCGATCACCGGCCTGAACGGTCAGTCCGCGGCGATCGGCTTCATCTCGGACAACGTCGCCAATGCGAGCACCATCGGCTACAAGAAGGTGGAATCGCGGTTCCAGACGCTGGTGACGCAGTCGAGCGCCCAGGCGAACACCCACTCGCCCGGCGGCGTGATCAACCAGCCTTTCTTCGCCAACAATACCCAGGGCTCGATCCAGCAGGTGTCGTCGACCACCTCGATCGCTCTGGTCGGTGGCGGCTTCATCCCGGTCTCGAAAAAGAACGGTACGGACGGCACCACCGGCCTGCCGACTTTTGAAACCACCAGCTACTTCACCCGCGTCGGCGACTTCAACCAGAACAGCGATGGCTTCCTGGTGAATTCCTCGGGCTACTTCCTGCGCGGCTGGCCGATCGATGCGGTCACCGGCGTGGTGGACAGCTCGGCCACCGAGGAAGTGCGCGTCTCCAACCTGCTCGACGCCCCTGTGGCGACCAGCGTGGTCGATTACGCTGCCAACCTGCCGTCCAACGCGCTGGACACGTCGGGCACGCTGCCGGCCACCCTGCCGGCCAGTTCGATCCAGATCTTCGATGCGCTGGGCAACGCCCGCACGCTGAACCTGACCTGGACGCGAACCGGCAACAATGCCTGGGAACTGGCACTGAATGCCCCGGGGGCCGATACGACGACCTCCACCGTCGACTTCGGTCCGATCACTGTGGTGTTCGGCGGCTCGATCGCCGGTACCGACATCTCGCCCGGCACGATCGCCAGCCTTGGCGCCGCTGATGGCACCACCCCTTCGGGTGCCGGCGCGAGCGCACTGATCGGCTCGCAGGCCTCTGATGTGAACGACGACGCCTCGATCAGCTTCAGCATCGACTACGGCTCGGGTGGCCAGCAGATCCGACTCGACCTGGGCTCCTATGGCAACTCGATCGGCACCACGCAGTATGCCGGCGATACCCTGACGCTGAACAATTTCCAGCAGAATGGTGTGCCGCAGGGCAACTTCAAGAACCTTGCCATCGACCAGGACGGCTTCGTTTCCGTCACCTTCGACAACGGCAACGTCAAGCAGTTCTATCAGATCCCGGTGGCCAAATTCCGCGACCCGACCGAACTGGACCGCGTGGCGGGTAATGCCTTCGTCGAAACTCCGAGCTCCGGTGGCGCTGTGCTGTCGCAGTCAGGGTCCAGTGGTGCAGGCGACTATGTGTCTGCTGCCATCGAAGGCTCGAACGTCGATATCGCCGAAGAATTCTCCAAGCTGATCGTTGCCCAGCGCACCTACTCGGCCAATGCGAGGCTGATCACCGCTGCCGACGAACTGCTGCAGGAAACCATCAATATCCGCCGCTAAGCGTAAACTGGCTGCCGGGCGCCAACCCCGCCCGGCAGCCGACACCACCACCCAGAAAGGTTCCGTGTCATGTCTTTGAGCGCCGCCCTCAACACTGCCGTCATCGGCCTGCAGACCCTGCAGAGCCAGACGCGCATTGCGGCGGGCAACGTCTCGAACGCGCAGAACCCGGAATACTCCCGCAAGGTCGCCACCCTGACCACTCCGGCGGCCCAAGGCCTGCCGCAGGCAGCTTTGGTCTCCAGCGTCACCCGTGCGATCGCCCCGGAAATCCAGCAGGACTTCTATACCGCCAATGCCGACTATGGCCGCCTGCAGATGCAGTTGGGCTATTCGAAGGAACTGGCCGAAGTCCTGGATGCCACCAATACCACGGGTGACCAGCCGACCATCCTGGCGATGATGACCCGCTTCGAGGATGCCTGGAAGCAGCTCGAAGCCACACCGGAAAACAACGACTTCAAAAGCCTGGTTGTGCAGCGCGGCAGCGAGCTGGCGACCGAAATCCGCCGGCTGAACGGTCTGCAGTCCGAACTGCAAAATCGTGCCCAGCAAAACATCCAGACCGACATCGAGTCTATCAACACCGCCACGGTCAAGATCGCCGAACTGAACAACAAGATCGCATCGCTGAGTGCTGCCGGCACGCCGGTGGGCGACCTGGAAGACCTGCGCGATGCAGAGATCAAGCGCCTTTCAGACAAGGTTGGCGTTCGCACCCTCACCAACGATCGTGGCGAAGTTTTCGTTTATACCACCGGCGGCGTTCAGCTAGTCGGGACGACTGCGCAGCAGTTCGAGTATGTCGAGACCGCGAACCCGCCAACCTACCCGCAGGCCGGCATCTATCTGGAGGGCTCCGGCACCGATGTGACCGGTGGTTTCCTGAACGGCTCGACCCGCGCTTCGCTGGACTATCTCGACGTCACAACGACCGGCCTGGCCTCAAGCGATCCGAATATCGGCACGCTGGCAAAGTTCTTCAATCAGCTCGACACGTTTGCGGCCAATCTGCACGATGTGGTGAATACCGCTTTCGGTGGCGTCTTTTTCGATTACAGCGCACCGGTCGGTACGCCGCCGAATGAAGCCGGCCTGCTCATTGTTGAAACTGGTGTGGCGGGTGACCCTAGCACGCTGGATGCGACCGTAGCCGGCGCCGTCCAGCAGGCGATGCGCAATACCACGATGACGAATGCGCAGATCAACCGCACGACGGATCCGAACGGCCTGGTCGTCGCCAATGTCAACATCTTCGGTGTCGCCAACAGCATTCTGTCCTACCAGGCTCGCGCCGCCGCCGACAATGAGTTACAGCGCGACACATCGGAGCGGCTGCAGCACACGCTGGACCAGAAATTCCGCAACATTACCGGCGTCAACATCGACGACGAGCTTGCGCAGCTGCAGCTTCTGCAGAACAATTATGCCGCGCTGGCCAATGTCATGAACACGATCACGCAGATGTTCGACACACTCGTCAACATCGGGAGGTAAATCATGGTCGCACTCGTAGGCACCACCCAATTCGCCACCCAGCTCGATGTGACCCGGAATATCCGGCTGCTGAACCTGCAGCTGAACCGGCAGAACCAGCAGCTCGCCGACGGACGCTATGCCGACGGCCTGATCGGTGTTTCACAGCGCGCCCAGGAATTGGGCAACCTGAAATCCGAAATCGGCACGGTCAACAACTACAAGAGCGCGGTGCAGTCGGCGCAGAACCGGACCAACCTCTACGCCCTCACCATCGAAGAGATCATCGATATCGCCGTCGAGGCGCAGGATACGATGATCAAGAATCGCGACCCGTATTTCGCCGCCAGCGCGGCGCCGGACACGCAGGCGAATCTTCTGCTCGACCGCATCGGCGGCCTGCTGCAGACCAAGGACGGCGACCGCTATCTGTTCGCTGGCACCAACTATACCCAGAATCCGATGAACGGCACGATTTCGGGCCTGCCGACGGTCTACGGCGCCAACGCCGTCCCGGGCGTCGACTACGACCCCTTCGTGGCGTTCACGGCACCGGCTGCCTTCCCCGGCACGACCCAGTACGCGACCGCGAATGAATTCTATATCAATCCGAACCCGACAGCGCCGGGCACCTATGACAATTTCTACGATACGACCAATACGACGCTTTATACCGACGACAACGAGCAGTTGAGCTATGGCGTCTCGGCTGCGGAAGGTGGCTTCCAGATTCTGGTCGATGCCATCATCCGCTTCCGAGATGCCACGCAGGACATCGCCGGCAACCCGGACAATTATCAGGCCCGCGTCGACCAGGCCCGCACCCAGCTCAACGACGCGATCTCCTCGCTGAAGTCGATCGCGTCGCGCAATGGTTACAAGCAGCAGCAGCTGACCGAAGTCATGCAGCGCCATGACCGCGCACTGGACGTTCTGAAGGTCCGCGTCGGCAGCATCGAGAATGTCGATATCGGCGAGGTTTCGGTCAACATCAAGAACCTGCAGACCACGCTGGAAGCGTCCTACGTGATCACGCGCGACAGCCTGCAGCTTTCGCTGGTCAACTTCCTCCGCTAAGGCGGATTTCCGGGCTTTCGGCCGGCCGGCGGGGCACCCCGCCGGTTGCGATTCCGCCACTATTGCCTATATTCCGGACCATCAACCTGGGCCCCGGAAAATGGACATTCAGCTCTACAACACCCTCACCCGCCAGAAGGAAATCTTCCGGCCGCTCGATCCGCAGCGGGTGACCATGTATGTCTGCGGCCCCACCGTCTACAACTACGCCCATATCGGCAATGCCCGCCCGGCCGTGGTATTCGACACCCTGTATCGCCTTTTGCAGAAGAACTTCCCGAAGGTGGTCTACGCCCGCAACG
>JAEYSS010000047.1 GCA_023434425.1 Pseudomonadota bacterium
GCATCTCGATGAGGCCAGCGCGCTGCGCACGCTGGAAGAGTCGCTGCCCTGGCGCGACCGTTTCATCGCCGTCGGTCTGGATTCGTCCGAGAAGGGTCATCCGCCGTCCAAGTTCAGGAATGTTTTCGCCCGCGCGCGCGGGCTGGGGCTGAAGGCGGTGGCGCATGCCGGCGAGGAAGGCCCGCCGGACTATGTGTGGGAAGCGCTCGATCTTCTGCGCGTGCAGCGCATCGACCACGGCAACCGCGCGCTGGAAGACGAGAAGCTGGTGGCGCGGCTGGTGCGCGAGCAGATGCCGCTCACCGTCTGCCCGCTGTCGAACCTGCGGCTCTGCGTGGTGAACGACATGACACAGCATCCGCTGCGCCGCATGCTGCAGGCCGGGCTGGTGGCGACGGTGAATTCAGATGACCCGGCCTATTTCGGCGGCTATGTGAACGAGAACTATATCGCCGTGCAGCAGGCGCTGGATCTGACCCGCGACGAGATCGTCACGCTGGCGGAGAACGGCTTTCGCGCGGCCTTCATCGAGGAGGCGGCGCAGCAGCGGCATATCGCGGCGCTTAAGGGCTACGCGAACGTGATCTGATCTGGCGCCACACCGTCATCGCCAGCGCAAGGATGATCCCGACGCCCCCGACAGGCAGGGCGCCGAGTCCGGCATAGTAGAGAAAAGCTATTCCCCACATCATCCAGCGCGGGTTGCAGCCGGCTTCATTGCCGTAAGGCAACAGGCCCTGCCCGATCTCGGTCATCTCGCAGAGATCGTCCGGATTATCCTCGGCAGCGATGATGAGATAGAGAAGAAATGCCATCCCGAGCAGGCCGGTCACAAGACCAGCCGACAAACTGGAGACGGCAACCAATCGCCAGGGCTTGATGTTCATTTCCCGAACCATTGCTTTTCCCAACTGCGATCCTGATAGATGCGGCCGATGCGTGCCCCACGATGATTGACCTTCTCGTGCCCGACGCCATTCCAGATCGCTCCGATCCTGGCCGGTGTCGGATCATCCAGCCGATCAGAAATCCGTTTCAGCAGTAATGCCCCAGCCTGAATATTGCGCTCCGGATCACGGGCATCTTCATGTGTCTGGATGCCAAACGCACCCCAGATCTTCGGATTGATATTCATCGGCATGACCGTGTCGCTGGCCCCCAGCCGATCGCCCAGATCGTTGAGGCCGAACCGGTGGCCATCGGCATTCTCATAATACAGCACCGCTTTGACGAGATCGGGATCGACACCGAGACGTTTCGCTTCGCGCTCGACGATTTGGCCGTAATCCTTCACTGCCTTTACGCCCAGTTCGTGACTTCGCCATGGCGGCGCACTGCCATTTTCATCAGGATTGTCGGCGATCTCGAACCTGGCCGGCTCGTCATTCAGGATGCTGCGGATGCGATCCGCGGATTTGTTGATGGTGGGGCGTTGGGGTGCCGGCGGTGTGTGGGGCGCTTCACCGGCCGCGTCCGCGCTCAGCAACTGAATGCGGGCGTTTTCCGGGCCGCGCCATTCCATGGTCTGCAATGTCGGTGTGGGATCGCCCGCGCGCTTTTCCATCGTGCGGTAAGGCAGCGGCGTATCGGGAGCGCGCGCATAAGCCTCGAAGAAGCTATCGACCTGCTGCGGCGTCGGGATCGGCCGGCCGCGCAGGCGGTCGCCCAGCAGGCCCTGCAGACTCTGCAGTGTTTCGCCTTCGCCATTTTCCCCCACCGCGCCGTCGCGTAACGGCAGCAGCAGGCCATCGGCGGACAGGCCACTGGCCTTCTGGACTTTCCCGATGGCGCGAAACAGCGGCTCGCCGGCCCAGCCGGTCGGCATGCCGGGTGCCGGCAGGTCATATTCGCCCATCGAGGACAGCAGTATCTGCGCTTTGATCACGTCGGCGCGGTCATTGTCGCCGTTGCGGCCGACCGAGCCGGCGAAGTCAAAGGGGTCGGTATGATCTGGGAAAGGCAGCAAGCTCATCGCAGGGCTCCGGAATATGCGACTCTAGAGGTATGAACTTTGTTCCTATTATGATGTACTATTAATGTTCCTTCGTCAACCTGAGATATATGGCCTGCTGGAAGACATCCTGACTGCGTGTGTATGCACTGGAGCCCGGATTGCACCGAAATAGACCTGACTCAGCACCAACTGGACCTGAATTGGCACGAACCGCAACGAACCCGAACGAACCGAAACGAACACCCACGAACGCAAACGAAGCGCTACGAACCGAAACGAAGCAAAACGAACGCAAACGAATGTGATTGAGATCGACGAAATATCGCTCGCGACGTCCTCCTGCCGCCATTGGCTGGCAGCAGTGCGGCGGAGCGTTGGGATGGATCCTCGGGTCAAGCCCGAGGATGACGGTTTTGGATGATCGGAATCTCTCCCCGTCATACCCGCGAAAGCGGGTATCCAGTTTCCAGGTGGGTGAGGCGGAACGACTGGGTTCCCCCGGGAGATATTCTTGGCGCGGGAGCGACGAGGTGAGGTTATCGCGTCACGCGCGCCCGCGTCACCGCCTCCAGCAGCCAGTCGCGGAAGGCGCGCAAAGCCGGGTCGTTGCGCCGCGCCTCGGGATAGAACAGGCAATAGGCCTGCTTGCTGCCGATGCTCTTCTCGAACGGCGTCACCAGGCTGCCATCGGCCAGTTCCGGTTCCACCAAAAAGCGCGGCACGATGGCGGCGCCGAGGCCCACCACGGCGGCCTGCACCACCATGGCGAACTGGCCGTAGCGCGGGCCCAGCGGCACGGCCGGCGCGGCGACTTCAGCGGCGGCAAACCAGTCGGCCCAGGCCGAAGGCCGCGTCGATTGCTGCAGCAGCGGCAGCTTGAACAGGTCTTCCGGCTTTTTCACGCGATGTTTCGCCAGCAGCTTCTTGGACGCCACCGGCACCAGCTCTTCCTCGATCAGCCGGTCGACCACTGCGCCGGGCCAGACCGGATCGCCGAAGGAAATCGCGGCATCCAGCGGCTCGGCGGCGAAATCGAAGGTCTCGATCCGCGTCGGCAGGTTCACCGTGATCTGCGGATGTTTTGCTGCAAACTCCGGCAGGCGGGGGATTAGCCAGCGCGTGCCGAAAGTGGGCAGGGTGGCGACGGTGAGGATGGCATTGCCGGTGCGCGCCGCCATGGTGTTGACGGTGGCGGCGCCGATACGGCCGAGCGCGTCCTGGAGTTCGCGGGCGTAGGCCGCACCGGCGGGGGTGAGCACGACGCGCTGGCGGATGCGTTCGAACAGGGTGAGGCCGAGCAGCTCTTCCAGCAACTGCACGCGGCGGCTGACCGCGGCCTGGCTGACATTCAGCTCGGCAGCCGCGGCCGTGAAGCTTTCATGCCGCGCGGCGGCTTCGAAAGCGGTCAGCGCCGACAGCGGCGGCAGGAAACGGCGCGGCAGGGCCACGGGAGGGCTCCGGAAGTTGATAACCGTCAGTCATTAACCAATAGCAAATCATCGTTTGCGCGCCAAGCATCGCTCGGGCAGCTTGCCGCACCAGCCGGGGGGTATAGTCTCCCCTTAAAAATCGCCACCTGAGGAAACCGTCATGAACGCCCAGAGCGCCACAAAAGCCGCCTTCAAGTGGGAAGACCCCTTCAACCTCGACGCCGAGCTGACCGA
>JAEYSS010000057.1 GCA_023434425.1 Pseudomonadota bacterium
CGCGACCAGGCGGATCAGCACCAGGATCAGCAGCACGCGGAAGACCAGAATCACCCAGAGATCGGCGCCGACCGCCAGCATCAGGCCGGTGTCTTCGATCAGCGAATGGCCGAGCGAGATCCAGCACAGCGCCAGCACGCGCATCTTCGGCTCGAAATTCTTTTCCTGCGCTTCCTTGATGATCAGCCCGCCGCCATAGGTGAGGCCGAGCAGCACGCCCACGGTGGTGACCGGCGCCAGATCGCGGCTCAGCCCTGAAAACCGCAGCAGCGGCATGATGGCGGCGGTGAATCTCCGCGTGATGCCGCTGTGCTCGAAGATATCCAGCAGCAGGATCAGTGCCACGATGATCACGAAAGTGGCGGCCAGCGAGACGAGCGACGACACCAGCCAGTCGCTCCAGCTCGCCGCGGGCGAGGCCATGCGATGCAGCAGCCCGGCATCGGCCGGCTCCGACAGCCAGCCGGTGGCGCGGCAGAATGCCGCGACCAGCGCCGCATAGAGCATGGCGGCGACCAGGCGCAGGCAGGCCGTGAACCAGAAACTGGCCCCGGCCTTGCGCACGATGGCCTGTTCGATCGGCAGGGCATGACAGAACAGCATCATTGAGCAGACGATGGACAGCTGGGCGACGCTCACATTGGCATCGGCCAGCAGCGGCAGCGCGCCCAGTCCGCCATAGATGCCGATGGTAAAGGCCGCGACCAGCACGAGGCCTGCTTCCGGCGGCAGGCCGAGCAGCGCCATCACCGGCGCCAGCAGCGGGCCGAGGGCTGCGATCAGGCCCAGCTCGGCGGCGATCTTCACCGCCAGCATCACCGGCACCATGATCTTGATCAGTTGCCAGAAGACTTTCAGGCTGGTCTGCAGCCTGGACCTCAGATACGCGTGCATGTCAGGGGCCGATCAGCCGCGTCTGATATGGGCCGCGATGCGTTCGACCGCACCGTCCAGCTTGTCGTAGCTTTTGGCGAAGCAGAAACGGATCACGCTTTTCACATGATCCTCGGCATAGAAAGCGCTGACCGGGATCGCCGCCACCTTGGCCTGTTCCACCATCCTCTGGCAGAAGGCCGCATCGTCGATGTCGTTCGAAATCGGCGAGAGGTCGACATTGAGGAAATAGGTCGCCTGGCTCGGCAATACGGTCAGCCCGGCCTCGGTCAGGCCTTTGGCAAAACGGTCGCGCGCGGTTTGCAGGGTCTGGCGCATGCCGAGGAAATAGTCGTCACTCTTGTCGAGACCATAGGCCACTGCCGACTGCAGATTGGGCGGCGTGGTGAAGGTGACATACTGATGTGCCTTGGCCAGCACCTTCATGATCGCGGGCGCCGCACAGACGAAGCCGACCTTCCAGCCGGTCAGGGAGAAGATCTTGCCGGCCGAACCGATCTTGACGCAGCGCTCGCGCAGACCGGGCAGCGCGATCAGCGGCGTGTGCTCCAGCCCGTCGAACAGCACATGCTCCCAGACCTCGTCGCAGATCGCGATCGCGTCGTATTTCACCAGATAGCGGCCGAGCAGTTCGAGGTCTTCGCGCGGAAACACGCTGGCGGTCGGGTTGAGCGGATTGTTGAAGACGACGGCTCTGGTCTTCGGCGAGAAGGCCGCATCAAGCGCGGCTTCGTCGATGCGCCAGTGCGGCGGGCGCAGCGTGACGAATTTCGGCACGCCGCCGGCACGCTTCACCAGCGGCAGATAGGCGTCATACATCGGCTGGAACAGCACGACCTCGTCGCCCGGCTGCAGGATCGCCAGCAGGCTGTCGGCCAGCGCTTCGGTGGCGCCCGACGTGATCATCACCTCGCCCTGCCAGTCGAGGTCGAGCTTGTGAAAGCGCTTGTAATGCCGCGCCACCGCCTGGCGCAGCTCCGGAATGCCCATCATCGGCGGATACTGGTTCCAGCCCGACAGCAGGGCGGCGGCGCCCTTGGCGCGCACGTCTTCGGGGCCGGGATCGTCCGGGAAGCCCTGGCCGAGATTGATCGCGTCATGCTGCACGGCCAGCCGCGACATGGTCTCGAAAATGGTGGTGGGCGCGTCGGCGAAGATCGGGTTCATGGCGATAACGGGAATGGAGGGATATGGCGCGTCGATGTAGCACGCCGCCGACGGCGCCAAAAGCCCCGCCGATCCCGTCTTTGCCACGGAACAGGCGCCGCAGGCCGGTGTTCTGGCCTGCAAGACCTCAACCGGAGCGGAGACCGATCATGTTGCCAGCCACCACCCGGCGCGTGCCGGCCAACACGGCCAGCCATGTCAATCGCCAGATCCAGCGGGAGGCCGCCGCCAGGCTGACCTATTATGCGCAGCATCCGGAAGACATCGAAACGCGGTTGCGCGAGCTGGACCGCGAATGGGATATCGAGCGCACCCTGGAAACCAATGCCGCGCTGCTGGCGCTGGGCGGCACCCTGCTGGGGCTCATCACCGGCAAGCGTGGCTGGTTTGCCCTGCCGCTCGCCGTGACCGGTTTCCTGTTCCAGCATGCGATCCAGGGCTGGTGCCCGCCGTTGCCGGTGCTGCGCCGGCTGGGCTATCGCACGGCGACTGAAATTGAAAACGAACGCTATGCCTTGCGGCTGTTGCGCGGTGACGTCAGAGAGTCGGGTGACGAAGCCGCAGTCGGCGACCGTGATCCGGATCGTCTGCGTGCTGCATTGCGCGCGCTCGACGGCTAAAGGCGGCGAGGCGTTACAGCCTGCCGTCCGCGTCCGCCTGGCGGAACAGGTCGGCAAGAAAATCGACGAAGACTCGCACCCGCGGCGACAGCTGGCGATGCGCGGGATAGACCGCCTGCACCGGCATCGGCGCCGGCCGCCAGGGCTGCAGGATCTCGCGCAGCCGGCCGGCGCGTATATGGTCCAGCGCGTGGTAGCGCGGTACCTGGATGATGCCGAGCCCGGCCAGCGCCGCGGCGCTGTAGGCATCGGCATCATTCACTGCGATAACGTTCGGCAGGTTGAAGACGCGGTTTTCGCCGTCGATGGTGAAGTCCAGCGATTCATGCCGCCCGGTCGCCATCGACATGTAGCTGACGGCGCGATGACCGTTCCGGTGTAAGTCGTCTGGATGCTGTGGCTCGCCATGACGCGCCAGATAGTCGGCGCTCGCCACGGTGATCTGCTCCATCAGCGCGACGCGCCGGGCCACCAGGCTGGATTCCGGCAGCGGGCCGCTGCGCAATGCACAGTCATAGCCTTCGCGGATCAGGTCGACCGGCCGGTCGCCGAAGCCGAGCTCCAGTTTCAGGTCGGGATAGCTGCTGAAGAACCCGGGCAGCGCAGGAATGATGAAATGCCGCGCCACCGTGCCCTGCAGCGCCACGCGCAGGGTGCCGCGCGGGCTGCCGCCGCTCTGGCGGAAGACGGACTCGGTCTCGTCGAGATCGGCGAGCAGGCGCAGGCAGCGCTGGTAATAGGCCTCGCCGTCCAGCGTGGTGCGCACGCTGCGCGTGGTGCGGTCCAGCAGGCGGGCATTCAGCCGCGCCTCCAGCTGCTTGATCGCGTGAGTGACGGTGGCGCGCGGCAGCTGCAGGTCCTCGGCGGCAGCGGTGAAGCTGCCGAGCTCGACGATGCGGGTGAACAGCCGCATGGCCTGAAAGCGGTCCATGGCTATTGTTTATATAAATTGAATAATAATGGCAATAATTGGTTATTTATTCAAATAAAGCCAAGGGGCATATGAAAGGCACACCTCAACGCAAGGAGCCTTCCATGACCCAGAAAATTGCACTCGTTACCGGCGGTTCACGCGGGATCGGCGCCGCGGTCAGCCAGGCGCTGGCTGCCGCCGGCCATGCCGTGGTGATCAACTATGCCAGTCGGGCCGAGGAGGCCGAGGCGCTGGTCCAGACCATTGCCGCGGCCGGCGGCCAGGCGATTGCCGTGCGGGCCGATATCGCTGATCCTGCTGCGGCGGCTGCCCTGTTCGATGCAGCCGAGAACGCCTTCGGCGGCGTCGATATCCTGGTCGCCAATGCCGGCGTGCTGAATGGCAGCCTGCCGAAAATCGCCGAGACGACGCCCGGGGATTTCGACCGCACTTTCGCCGTCAATGTGAAGGGGGTGTTTCACCTGATGCAGCAGGCGGCCGGCCGGCTGCGGGATGGCGGGCGGATCATCACCCTGTCGTCCAGCGTGCTGGGCATGAACCTGCCGGGCTACGGCGTCTATGCCGCCAGCAAGGCGGCAGTCGAAACGCTGTCGCGCTTCCTGGCGCATGAACTGCGTGGCCGCCAGATCACGGTCAATACGGTGGCGCCGGGCGCGGTGGCGACCGAACTGTTCTTCGCCGGCAAGACGGAGGAGCGCGTGGCGCAACTGGCGAAAATCCCGCCGCTGGAACGGCTCGGCCAGCCCGCCGACATCGCCGGGGTGATCGCGTTTCTGGCCAGCGACGCCGGCGGCTGGATCAACGGCCAGCTGATCCGCGCCAATGGCGGGGCTGTCTAGGGGCGGGGCCGTTTAAACAGCCTTGCGCAGGTGGCGTCGGCGCAGCAGCGCCAGCGCCACCGCAATGCCGAGCGAGCCGGCGAGTCCGAGCGCGAAAGCCGGCCAGATGCCGATGCGCGGACCCAGCATGGCCAGCCCGGCGAAGAAGGGAATATGGCTCGCCATGCCGATCTGGGCGGCACGCAGCGCGGCGCGAATGCCGGCGGCTTCAAGCCGTTTGGGCAGGAACCAGCAGACCGTCATCAGCGCCACCGGGAAAGACGCGAAGATGCCGGCCACCGTCGGCCCGAGCAGATGCGCCAGGCCGCTGACAATGGCGACCAGCGCGCCGGCAGCGGAGCCGCGCAGTGCGATCTCGTAAAACGGTGAACGGCCGCGCGCGGCAGGCGCGGTCATCGGCACGCGCCGCCCGCTCCACCAGGCGATCAGCCCGGCCACGGCGATGACGCCGAACGACACCGGCAGCGCCGCCGGCAGGGCGCGGACGATCAGGCCGGTGACGAGCCAGGCGCCGAGTGCCGCGATCAGCACGGCGGCCATCGGCAGGCGGCCGACCAGCGCAATCGCGGCGACCAGGAACAGCAGCACCGAGCCCACCGTGGCGAGGCTGCCCAGCGCCGCCTGCGCCACGAAGCCGGCATCCTGGTGCAGGATGATAAAGACATAGGCCGGCGCCGTGACGATCGGCAAAGCCAGCACGATGCCGCCGATGAAGGGCGAGGCGCGTTCCATCAGCGCCACCACGCCGCCGACGAAACCGGCCGCGGCCAGGCCGCGGGCCGCGACGGCGAGAATGGCGAAAGCGGTGACGTCCATGATTTACCGCGGCCCGGTGTCGTCGGGGCGCGTCGGCGTGCCCTGGCTCAGCCGCTGGGTCGGCGCCACCAGACGGTGACCGCTGACCTCCGCGCCGGCATCATGCGGCAGGCGCAGGAAGACGATGGCCGACAGCATCGCCGTCGCACCGACCGTGAGGAAGGCCGGCATGAAACTGTCGGCACGGATCTGCGCGAGGCCGCCGCCATAGCTGACCGTGGCATGCAGCACCATGGCGCCGACCGCGACGCCCGCTGACAGCGACAGCTGCTGCATCATGGACGTGAAGCTGGTGGCACGGCTCATGCGGGGAGTGTCGATATCCGAGATCGACAAGGTGTTGATCGACGTGAACTGCAGCGAGCGGAAGAAGCCGCCGAGCAGCAGCAGGCCGAACATCAGCGGATAGGCCATGTCGGGCCGGAACAGACCGCAGATGGCGATGAAGGTGCCGCTCAGCAGCGCATTGCCGATCAGCACGCGGCGGAAGCCGAGCCGGCGCAGGATCGGGCCGGCCGCCATCTTCATGGTCAGCGCCCCGGCGGCCGAGGCAAAGGTGACCATGCCGGACTGGAAAGCGGTGAGGCCGAAACCGAGCTGCAGCATCAGCGGCAGCAGGAAGGGCAGCGCCCCGACGCCGATGCGGAACAGGAAGCCGCCGGCGACACCGGCGCGGAAGGTCCGGATTTTCAGCAGCGAGAGATCGATCAGCGGATGTGGATGGCGCTTCGCATGGCGCAGGTAAAGTCCAATGCCGATGGCGCCAACCACCAGCAGGCCGGCGACGGCCGCGTCGGGCAGCAGCCCGCGACCGATGGTCTCGAAGCCGAAGACAAGGCCGCAGAGGCCGAAGGCCGACATCAGGAAGCCGCGCCAGTCGAGCGGCGGCACTTTCTCTTCGCGGATATTGGGAATGTAGAGCGTCACCAGGATCACGCCGAGCACGCCGATCGGCAGGTTGATCCAGAAGATCCAGCGCCAGGACAGATAGGTGGTGAGGAAGCCGCCGAGCGGCGGTCCCATCACCGGCCCGATCAGCGCCGGCACGGTCAGCCAGGTCACGGCACGCACCAGTTCGGATTTCGGGATGGTGCGCAGCATCACCATGCGGCCGACCGGCACCATCATCGCGCCGCCCAGGCCCTGCAACACGCGCGCGCCCACCAGGGTCCAGAAACTGTCGGCCAGGCCGCAGAGCAGCGAGCCCAGCGTGAAGACGATGATGGCGGCACGGAACACGGTGCGCGCGCCGAACCGGTCGGCGACCCAGCCGCTGACGGGGATGAAGACGGCCAGGCTGAACAGATAGGAGGTGATCGCGAGGTTAAGCTTGAGTGGGCTTTCGCCCAGCGAGGCCGCGATGCTGGGCAGCGCGGTGGCCAGCACGCTGGAATCGAGATTCTCCATGAACAGTGCACAGGCAACGATCAGGGGAATCAGCATGGCGAGCGGGGAAGGGGACCGGAGGAACGGGGTGACGCGGCGCGGCACTATAGCGCGTGGACAGCGTTATAGCCCTGCGAAGGCTGCAAGTCTCGCATGACGGAACGGCGGAGCTGGCTGCGGCGGTATGTCCCGATGCGGCAATTCGCGCCTGCAGCACCGCGTTGACCGCCGCATAGCGGCACGGTTTGCTTGGGCGCAGCCGGGAACCGGCTTCAAGATGCCCGCACGGAGGTTCGCCGATGCCAGCTCTGCTCGATCCCGTCTTCCTGGCCCGGCTGCAATTCGCCTTCACGGTGTCGTTTCATATCATCTTTCCGGCCTTCACCATCGGACTCGCCAGCTATCTGGCGGTGCTGGAGGCGCTGTGGCTGTGGACCAGGCGCGAGGTCTACATCCAGGTCTTCCGCTTCTGGATCAAGATCTTTGCGGTCACCTTCGGCATGGGGGTCGTGTCGGGGCTGGTGATGAGTTACCAGTTCGGCACCAACTGGTCGGTCTTCTCCGACAAGGCGGGTCCGGTGATCGGGCCCCTGATGGGTTACGAGGTGCTGTCGGCCTTCTTCCTCGAAGCCGGCTTCCTCGGCGTGATGCTGTTCGGCATGCAGCGCGTCGGCAAGGGGCTGCATTTCTTTGCCACCGCCATGGTCGCCTTCGGGACTTTTATTTCGGCCTTCTGGATTCTGGCGGTGAACAGCTGGATGCAGACGCCGGCCGGCTATGCCATCGCGCCGAATGGCCAGTTCGTGCCGGAGGACTGGTGGGCGGTGATCTTCAATCCGTCCTTTCCCTATCGCCTGGTGCATATGGTGCTGGCCGCCTATCTCACCACCGCTTTCGTGGTCGGCGCGGTCGGTGCCTGGCATCTGCTGCGCGACAAGGCCAATGCCGGGGCCCGCGTGATGTTTTCCATGGCAATGTGGATGGCGGCTATCGTCGCGCCGATCCAGATCTTTGCCGGAGATCTTCATGGCCTGAACACGCTGCAGCACCAGCCGGCCAAGATTGCCGCGATGGAAGGCCATTACGAAGAAAGCCTCAAAGGCGCGCCGCTTTATCTGTTCGGCCTGCCGGACAACGAGGCCGGCGAGACGAAATACGCCATCGCCATCCCGAAACTCGGCAGCCTGATCCTGACGCATGACCGGGAGGGCGAGCTGAAAGGCCTCAAGGCTTTCCCGCGCGAGGACTGGCCGCCGGCGCATGTGGTGTTCTGGAGCTTCCGCATCATGGTGGGCTTAGGCATGCTGATGGCGCTGCTCGGCCTGGTCAGCCTGGCGATGCGCCTCGGCGGTCGCATCTACAGCAGCGGCCTGCTGCATCGCGCCGCATTGCTGATGGGGCCGAGCGGCTTCGTCGCCGTGCTGGCCGGCTGGGTGACCACCGAAGTGGGGCGCCAGCCCTATACGATTTACGGGCTGCTGCGCACGGCAGACTCCGTCTCGCCGATCGGCCTGCCCGGCGTCGCCACATCGCTCATCGCCTTTATCGTCGTCTATTTCATCGTCTTCGGCGCCGGGGTGTTTTACCTGCTGCGCCTGATGGGCAAGACGCCGGGCGCGACGGAACAGCCCGAGCCCGAAACGCCGATCCGCACCGCCGGCATCATGCCGGGCCCGGCCATGCAGCATTCGGCCATGCAGCGCGGAGACAGGCCATGACATTCGATCTTCCGCTGATCTGGGCCGGCCTGATCGCCTTTGCCGTGCTGGCCTATGTGGTGCTGGACGGCTTCGATCTTGGCATCGGCATCCTGTTCCCGCTGTTCAAGCAGGAGCGCGAGCGCGACGTGCTGATGAATTCGGTCGCGCCGGTGTGGGACGGCAACGAAACCTGGCTGGTGCTGGGCGGCGGCGGTCTGCTGGCGGCATTTCCGCTGGCTTACGCCACGATCCTGCCGGCGCTCTATGCGCCGCTCACCGTCATGCTGCTGGGTCTGATTTTCCGCGGCGTCGCTTTCGAATTCCGCTGGCGCACCGCGCGCTGGAAAGGCGTCTGGGACTGGAGCTTCACGCTCGGGTCGCTGATCGCCACGTTTATGCAGGGAATTGCCTTGGGTGGCCTGATCCAGGGCATCAAGGTGGCGGATCGGGCTTACGCCGGCGGCTGGTGGGACTGGCTCACGCCGTTCAGCCTTCTCACCGGATTTTCGCTGGTGGTCGGTTATGCGCTGCTCGGCGCCTGCTGGCTGGTGATCAAGACCGAGGGCAGTATACAGGATCGCTGCTACGATCTGGGGCGCAGGCTCAGCATCGGGCTCGTCGCGCTGATCGGCCTGGTCAGCCTGTGGACGCCGTTCCTGGGCGAGCAGTTCCTGCAGCGCTGGTTCACCTGGCCCAATATTGCGCTGACCGCGCCGATGCCGCTGCTGGTGCTGCTGGCGGCCGGATCGCTGTGGCGCGGGCTGCATGATTACAAGCGGCCGCTGCAGCCCTTCCTCTCGGCCCTCGCTTTGTTCGTACTGTCCTATATCGGGCTCGGGATCAGCTTCTGGCCGCTGATGGTGCCGCCGTCGATCACTTTCTACGATGCGGCAGCGCCCGATGCCTCGCTCGGCTTCCTGCTGGTCGGTGCGGTGATCCTGCTGCCGATTATCCTCGGCTATACCGCCTATGCCTATTACGTCTTCCGCGGCAAGGTCGACCCCGATGCCCACTACCACTGACAGCGAAGTCCAGAAACCGGTCTGGCAGCGCCTGCTGTGGTTCGTGGCGCTCTGGGCCGGCAGCGTGGCGGCACTCGGCGTCGTCGGCTATGCGATCAAGCTGGCGCTGAAGCCTTAGGCGCTTCCCTGACCCAGCCACAGGCCGTCAGCGCCGCCTGCATATGCGGCGGCGGTTCGGCACTGACCGTTACCGCTTCGCGCGAGGGATAGAGCGGCAGCGTGATCGCATGACTCTGCAGATGCAGGGTCAGCGGCTTTTCCAGCACGGCATCGCCATACTGCGTATCGCCCAGCAAGGGCGCGCCGAGCGAGGCCAGATGCACGCGGATCTGGTGCGTGCGGCCGGTGCGGGGGTGACATTCGATCCAGCACAGGCCATCGGGCGACGTGCCGAGCACGCGCCAGTCGGTCACGGCATGCTGGCCGTCCTCGGCAATCGCCATATGCCAGCCGCCGCTTCTGGTGCTCAGCTTTTTCAGCGGTGCATCGACGCGGCCCTGTTTCTCGGCGGGCGCATGGCGTGTCACTGCCCAGTAGGTCTTCTCCACCTTGCCGTCCTGAAACAGCTTGCCGAGCTTGCGCAACGCCTTGGGATGCCGGCCCAGCACCAGGCAGCCGGAGGTGTCGCGATCCAGCCGGTGCGCCAGCGAGGGCGGCTTGGGCAGACCGAAGCGCAGCCAGTTGAGATGGCGTTCAAGGTTGTCGCCGCCGCCGGGGCCGGCATGCACGGGCAGGCCGGCCGGTTTGTCGATCACCAGCATCAGCCCGTCGCGATACAGCAGGCGCTTTTCCAGTTCGGCGGCATTCATGCTGCAGGGGTGCCGCAGATGGACGCGCCGGTCAAGTGGGGTGATTACGGAATGGCGGCGGTCTTCTCGGCGCAGCCGCGGTAGCTGCGTCCCTGGAAGCGCAGGTCTGCCGTATAGGGATAGTTCCGGTTCGACATGGTATCGCCGCAGGCCGTTTCGGTAATGCTGACCTCCAGTCGCGACCCGTTATTGTCGAGCGACCATGTCTGGCGGTTGCCTTCGCTGGTGGGCCGCCTTGCGCTGTAAGTCTGCGGCAATTCGCCCAGCCGGTCGAACACCACGTCGTTGCCGCTGATCCGCAGGCTCCAGAAGGGCTCGTTGCCGAAGGCGCGCCAGCCGCTTTCGGCGGCCACGCTCGGTGGCGGGCAGTCGGGGTGGAAATAGGTGAGCCAGCCGAGCAGCCTGCCGGTGCCGGTCAGTACCGGCTGCGGGGTACCGCAGCGCATATAGGGTTCCGGCATGCTGGCTGGCGTGAAAGCCGGTCCGGCCACGCGCTGGCGTTCCGTCGCTGCGATCTGCGGCGCCGGGCTGCCGGTCGTGCCGGTGCTGCATTCATACAGGCTGCGGTCGGCACCGCGCAGGCGCACAAGGATCATGCCGTGAGTCTGCAACACGACATTCGTGGCATAGGCCGGTTGTGCCGGATGTGCGGCCAGGCAGGCCTGCAATCCGCCATAGATGTCAGGCAGGTGGCGGCCCCAGTCAGGCGACTCCTTGCTCTGTCTGGTCAGCACGATGCCGTCCTGCGGGTGGCTGGCACCGCCGGAGCAGCCTGCCAGCAAGGCGAGCGCGGCGAACATCACGATTACACGTTTCATGCAGGCATCCAGACAAAGCATGGTGGTGTCATTTCGGCGACATGATTGGCGCGCTATACGAAGAAAAACGCGGATTTTGCAGCCCGGTTCCCGAAAGTGCTTCTCATGCCTCTACCCGAGGGCGTCAGCCTGCAGGCCTATAGTCCCGACGATCTGCCAGCCGTGCGCGCGCTGCATGCGCTGGCCTTCCGCCAGCTCGCCGCCAGTCATCACGATGCGGCGCAGATTGCCGCGCACGAGGCGCTGATCCTTGCGCCGGATTATGCGGTGGCTGTGGCGCGCTCCAACCTGATCCTCGCCCGGCATGGCGATGGTCGTCTGGTTGCCACGGCAGGCTGGCTGGCCATGACCGAACGGCCGCAGACGGCCCGCATCCGCAAGGTCTTCGTGCATCCGGACTGGGCGCGGCGCGGCCTGGCCACCGTGCTGGTGCGGTCGGCCGAGCAGGCGGCCAATGCTGCCGGATATCCGCATCTTTATGTGCGCGCCAATATCAACGCCGTGCCGCTGTATCGCAGTCTGGGCTACCGCGTGGAAGCGGAAGGGGTGATGCCGGCCGGCGGCGCCGACCTGCCGGTCGTCTATATGGCGCGCCCGGCACCCGCCTGAAGTTTTACACAGATTTTGTATCCCGCGGCGGCGCGCTTCCGCTATTCTGCCGGCCTGCGGCGACTGTCTAAATAAGGGTGGCGCCGCAGGCGGGGGAAACAGTCACGGACTTCCAGGCCATGAACACGGCTGTGATGAGTGGTGTGCGCCGGTCGCAGACGCGGCGCGCCTATGACGAACTGAAGCGTCGCATTCTCGATAACGAGCTGCCACCGGGCACCCAGGCGCTGGAGCAGCAGGCCGCCGAATGGCTCGGTATGAGTCGGACTCCCGTGCGCGAGGCGCTGATCCGGCTGGCGCAGGAAGGCATGATCGAAGTCCGGCCGCGCCATGGCATGCGCGTGCTGCCCATCGCGATTGCCGACCTGCGCGAAATCTACGACCTGCTGGCCGGACTGGAAGCCACCGCCGTCGACATCATCGCGCGCCGCGGGCTGCAGCCGCCGGAGAATGCCGAACTCGACCGGCTGCTGGCCGAGATGGCCGAGGCGCTGGCGCTGGATGACCGAGCCCGCTGGGCCGAGGGCGATGCGCGCTTCCATCGCCGCCTGGTCGAGATGTCTGGCAACCAGCGCCTGATCGTGATGGTGGAGACGATCCGCGAGCAGTCGCATCGCGCCCGCATGGCCACGCTGCATCTGCGGCCCAAGCCGCTCACCTCCAATGACGACCATACGTCAGTGGTGGCGGCCTTGCGCAAACGCGATGCCGAGGCAGCGACCCGGCTGATCCGCGCGCATCGCCTGCGCTCGGCCCGGCTGCTGATCGACCTGCTGGAACATCACGGCCTCGATCATCTCTGATCGCACCAGCGGGATTTACGAGCATCTGCCGAGATAAACGGCATTGCGCTGCCGGAACCTATTGCAGGCACTGCCGATTGGTGCGGCAGTCACCGTAAAAACAACGATGTACCAATTCTGCGCAAAGTCCGCGCAGTGGCATATCGATTGCATTTCTCACCAGGTCATTTGCCGCTTCGCGCAGCAGCGCGCGGCGTAACTCGGACCCATGGGGGATGCCATGAAACGTCGTTTCTTCGTCAAGGCCGGCTTGCTGGGCGGCACGGCTGCCGCCACTTTCGCCAGACCGAATATCGCCACGGCGCAGGCGAAAACCTTCCAGTGGAAGATGACCAACGCCTATGGCCCGGGTTCGCCCTTCTACGTGGCCGGCCCCGGCAGTCCGACCGATTTCTGCGACATGGTGAAGAAGATGTCGGGCGGTCGCCTGACCATCCAGCATTTCGCCGCCGGCGAACTGATCCCGGCGCTGGAAGGATTCGATGCGGTGTCGAAAGGCATCGTCGAAATGAATGCGGCCAACAGCTATTTCTGGGCCGGCAAGATTCCGGCGGCGCAGTATTTCACCACCGTGCCGTTTGGCCTGAATTTCCAGGGCATGACCGCCTGGATCTATCATGGCGGCGGCCAGAAACTGTGGGAAGATCTCTACGCGCCCTTCGATCTGGTGCCGATGGCGATGGGCAATACCGGCGTGCAGATGACCGGCTGGTATCGCAAGCCGATCACCGGCCTCGACGACTACAAGGGCCTGAAGATGCGTATCCCCGGCCTGGCCGGCAAGGTCTATGCCGCATTGGGCGTCGATGTGAAGCTGCTGCCCGGCGGTGAAATCTTCCCGGCACTGGAGCGCGGCGTGATCGATGCGGCGGAATTCGTCGGTCCCTATCAGGATCGCCGCCTCGGCCTGCAGAAGGCTGCCAAATTCTACTACACCACCGGCTGGCACGAGCCGTCCAACGTCACCGAACTGATCGTCAACAAGAAGGCCTGGGCGTCGCTGCCGCCCGACCTGCAGGAAATCGTTCGCGCCGCGGCGGCGGCCTGCAACACGATCAGCCACACCTGGTGCGAGGCCACCAATGCCGAGGCGCTCGACGATCTGGTCAAGAATCACGGCGTGACGGCGCAGCCCCTGCCGCCGCAGATCGTTGTCAAGCTGAAGGAAGTGACCGAGACGGTGCTGAACGACGGCGCCGCCAGGGATCCGTCGATCAGGAAGGTGCATGACGCCTTCCTCGCCTTCAAGGCCAACCACGACAAATGGGCCGGCGTGTCTGAGTCGGTGTACCAGAGCCAGATCCGCGGCCAGCTCAGCAAGGCCTGACCGCGCTTCATGTTTGCTTTGCGTCTTGAGGCGGCGGCCCGTTTTCTCGATATCGTCGTCGAGCATTCGGGCCGCCTCGCATCCTGGACAGGCTTCGCCCTGGTCTGCGTCATGGCCTTCAATGTCCTGTTGCGCTACCTGTTCCATACCGGGTCGGTGGCGATGCAGGAACTTGAATGGCATCTCATGGCGCCGGTCTCGCTGCTCTGCATCGCCTATGCGATCAAGCATGAAGGCCATGTTCGCGTCGACATTCTCTATGGCCGCCTGCCGGTGCGGGCGCAGCAGGTGCTGGAAGTTGTCTCCTGTCTGGTCGCGGTCGCCTTTTCCGCCATCATCATAAAACTCAGCATCGGCTACGTCATGCAGTCCTATCTGATCGGTGAAACCTCGCCCGATCCGGGCGGGCTGCCGTATCGCTTCATTCTCAAATCGATGATCCCGCTCGGCTTCCTGCTGCTGCTGGTACAGAGCCTGGCCGCCACTTTGCGGTCGCTGACCCCCTTCTTCGGCGGCGCGCTTCCACCCGCCGCGCAACCCGACAAGCCGCCAACCCAACAAACAGCCTGAACATGCCGCTGAATGAAATCCTGGCGCTCAGCTGCGTCGCGTCCTTCTTTGTCCTGCTCGCCCTCGGCATCCCGGTCGCCCTGACGCTGGCGATCAGCGGCTTCTTCTTCGGCTGGCTCGGCTTCGGCCCGCTGCTGTTCAACCTGCTGCCGGCGCGCATCTACGGCGTCACCGCCAATTACACGCTGATCGCCATCCCGCTGTTCGTCTTCATGGGCATGATGCTGGAGAAATCCCGCATCGCCGACGAGCTGATGGAGGTGATCGGGCATCTTTCCGGTGGCCTGCGCGGCGGCATGGGAATCGGCATCGTGCTGGTCGGCGTGTTGATGGGTGCGACCACCGGCATCGTCGGCGCCACCATCGTCACGCTCGGCCTGCTGACACTGCCGACGCTGCTGCGCCGTGGCTACAACAAGAGCATCGCCTGCGGCACCATCTGCGCCTCGGGCACGCTCGGCCAGATCATCCCGCCCAGCACGCTGATCATCCTGCTGGCCGACATCCTCGGCCAGTCGGTCGGCACGCTGTTTGCTGCCGCTCTGCTGCCTGGCATGCTGCTGGCCGGCATCTTCTGCATTTTTCTGCTGCTGCTCGGCATCTTCAAACCTGATCTGGTCCCGCCGATCCCGGCCGAGGAACGCTTCGCCATGAGCCGGCAGGAACTGCTGCGCAAAACATTTAAAGTGGGGCTGCCGCCGATCGCACTGGTGCTGGCGGTGCTCGGCTCGATCATCGGCGGCGTGGCGGCACCGACCGAGGCCGCCTCCATGGGTGCGCTTGGCAGCATCCTGGTCGCCGCCATCGCCGGGCGCTTCAACTGGAGCATGCTGAAGGAAACCGTCCAGGCCACCGGACGGATCACGGCCTCGATGATGTTCATCCTGATCTGCGCCCAGGTCTTCGCGCTGGCCTTCCGCGGGTTGCAGGGCGAGCAGCTGGTGCATGATTTTTTCAAGCTGGTGCCCGGCGGCATCGAGGGCGTGCTGTGGTTCATGATGGTGCTGATCTTCATCCTCGGCTTTTTCATCGAGTGGATCGAGATCAGCTACATCGTCGTGCCGCTGTTCCTGCCGGTGCTGCAGGCCGCCAATGTCGACCTGGTCTGGGTCGCGACGCTCATTGCGCTCAACATGCAGACGTCGTTCCTGACGCCGCCGTTCGGCTGGGCGCTGTTCTATCTGCGCGGCGTGGCGCCGCCGCAGGTCACCACGCTCG
>JAEYSS010000076.1 GCA_023434425.1 Pseudomonadota bacterium
TGACCCTTGTGGTGGTCTGCCTTGCGGGTGGTCTGATGACACTCGCTCTCTCGGGGCTGATGGCGATGACCGTCGTGCGTCCGATCGGGCGCATGGTCGGCGCCATGCGGCGGCTCGCTTCGGGCGATCTCGACTTCGGACCGGTGACGACTGGCCGCAAGGACGAAATCGGCGAGATGGAACAGGCGGTGCAGATCTTCCAGGAGGCGGCCGTGCGCAACAAGGAGCTCGAAGAAGCTGAGGCGGAGCGCCGCGCTGCGGCCGAGCGCGAACGCATCGCGATGCAACAAAAGGCAGATGCCGAAGCGGAGGCACGCCTTGTCCGCGCGACCGAGATCTTCGCGGCAAGCATGAAGCGGCTAGCTGCCGGTGACATGATGTGCGAGCTGCAGCAGCCGCTCGACAGCCATTTCGAGGGCCTGCGCCAAGATTTCAACGCTTCAGTGCGGCAGTTGCGCGAAACACTGCAAAGTGTAGGCATCTCCATCTCGACCGTTGCTGGTGGCTCTCGCGAAGTCTCGTCGGCATCTGACGATCTTTCCCGCCGTACCGAGCAGCAGGCAGCCTCACTGGAGGAAACCGCAGCCGCGCTGGAAGAGATTACCGCCAATGTTTCGGCGACCTCCAAGCGTGCCGCCGAAGCCCGCCAGGTCGTGCGCGACGCCGAGGCGAAGGCCGGGCAGGCTGGCGCCGTCGTCGAAAATGCAGTGCTTGCCATGGAGCGGATCGAGCACGCCGCCCGCCAGATCGGCCAGATCATCAGCGTGATCGACGAGATCGCATTCCAGACTAACCTTCTTGCGCTCAACGCAGGAGTAGAAGCCGCGCGCGCTGGTGACGCCGGCAAGGGCTTTGCCGTGGTGGCGCAGGAAGTCCGCGCGCTGGCGCAGCGCTCGGCCAATGCCTCGAAGGACATCAAGGCGCTGATTGCTGAGTCGAATGCACAGGTGAAAAGCGGCGCGGCGCTGGTCAATCAGACCGGACACTCGCTCGGCGAGATCGTCACGGCGATCAAGAAGGTGTCGGATATCGTGGCCGAGATCGCCGCCGCCAGCCACGAGCAGGCCATCGGGCTGGATCAGGTCAATACCGCCGTCACGGCGATGGACGAGATGACCCAGCGTAACGCCGCGCTGGTGGAAGAAACCTCCGCTTCGGCCCGCACGCTGTCCGATCAGGCCGTACAGCTGAAAGACCTGCTGCGCTTCTTCCGGCGCTGAGGTGCATCGAGCCCATGGTCTGATTGATGCAGGGCTGCGTCAGTAGGTCATGCAGGCAGCATTCAGCACGCCGATGCCGACGGAAAACACTGCCGAAATACCGCCGGCCGCCGTCTCGTTATCGGTGATGCGCGCCGGCAATTGCGGCAGCAGCAGGCGCAGCGCGCTGAACACCAGAAGCTGCACGATCAGGGCGACGCCACCCCAGACCAGCATGTCGACCAGGCTGAGCGAGTTGACGATCACGCTGCCCAGCGGCAGCACGAAGCCGATCAGTGCGCCGCCGAGCGAAAGGCTCGCCGCTGTATTGCCGTTGCGGATCAGGGTCCATTCATGCTGCGGCGTCAGCAGGGTGTAGATCGTGAGAAAGATGGCCAGCAGGATGAGGGCGCTGGCGAAATAGATCGCGAAACCCGGAAGGGTGATCAGGTAGCGGCTGAAGTCCATGGCGGTCACTCGAAGAGGTGTGGCACAAAACGGCTGGTGTTGCGGGTGATGGGGCTGCGGTCCTCGCGAATCCCCAGGCCGCAGGCGCGCGAGGCAATCACCCAGACGCCCAGCACGGGATAGAAGCCGTCGAACTGCGGCATCGTGACAACCTGCTGGTACACCAGGCGCTCGGGCGCCGGATCGCCGCCGGGTGCGGTCTGATCCGCGATGCTGCCATCGGCGGCATACTGCGTGATGCCGCTGCCCTCGCGGCCCCAGAAGGGTTTCGCGATTTTCGCACCCTGGACGGCGGTGGCATCGAAACTTGCCGGCAGCAGGTTTTCATGGTCGGGGTAGCGCTGCCACAGCAGCGGCAGGATCGCCTTGGTGGACAGCAGCATCTTCCAGGCCGGCTCGATCATCTTCACGCCGCTCGGCTGGATATGAGCGGCGAAGTCTTCCTGCAGCAGCCACTCCCAGGGATAGAGCTTGAACAGGGTGGTGATCGGTCTGGCAGCCTTGTCGACGAAGCGCGCACCGTTCCAGCCGATCTCGTCGATGAACAGCCGCTCTGTATCCAGCCCGGCCTGTATGGCCGTATCGCGAAGATACTCCGTGGTGCCGAGATCCTCTGCGTGATCGCGCAGGCAGGTGAAATGCAGGCGGTGGCCCCACAGGCCGAAATTTTTCCAGGCCTCGATCAGCGCCTCGTGGATGCTGTTAAACTGATCGCGGTCATTGCGGCAGCTGTCGAGCCATTCCCATTGCACCACGCTGGCCTCGAACAGCGCCGTCGGCGTATCGGCATTGTATTCCAGCAGCTTGGGCGGCTGCGCACCGCACCAGGCGAAATCGAAGCGGCCATAGAGGTTTTTATCCTGCCGCTGCCAGCTCTGCTCGATCAGCCTGCAGGCAGTGTCCGTGAGGCCGAAGGCGCCGTAATCGCCATTTGCGACAATACCGTCCACCAGTTCGAGGCACATATCCTCCAGCCGCTGCGCCGCGTCGTCGATCATGTCGATCTCGGCAGCCGTGAAACTATAGGCGGCGTCCTCGCACCAGTAGGGTTCGCCGTTGATAGTATGGAATTCGAATCCGATGTTTTCGGCGCGCTCGCGCCAGTCGGGGCGCGGCGCGATGGTCAGCCGCTCCATACTGGGCGCTCCATGCCGTTTACGAGCCGGCAGACGATGAGATGGCGCTGCCGGTGCGGCCGAAGCCGCCGCGCGAGACGGCCAGCGGCGAAGCCTTGGGCGCATCGGGGAAGCGGTTGGCGCTGAGCTGGCCCAGCGGCCGGCCGCCGGAATAGGCCGTGTTGGACGGGTCGCGATAGAGCGGCTGCGCGCCGAGACCGCCGCCCAGCGTGCGGCCCATCATGTAGCCCATCAGCATCGGCATGAAGATGCCGCCCGAGGAGGACTGCGCCTGCTGCTGCATCGGCTGGGCCGAGGGGCTGTTGGGATCTGCGGTCGGCGCTGCCGCCGAGAATGCATCGTTGCCGGACAGAACCTGGTTGGGCGTGCCGCAGTTGCTGACGCCGAATTCGGCCTCGCACTGTTCGCGGCTGGCGAAGCGCGGGGCGGTTTGCACATGCTGGGCCCGGGCATCGGCCAGCGCGGTGCGGCAGGCATCCGCATCGGGCCTGCTCGCGCATTCCTTCTGGTCGCGCAGTACATCATGGCCGGCGAGAGGGTCGTTGTTGTCGCAGCCGGCCAGGCCGACCAGACCGACCGTGCCAAGGAGTGCGAGACGGATCACTCGAGATTTGCGCATGACCTAAGCATATCCGGACTGGCGCCATCCGGAAAGTGATGCTTCGTCCCGTCTGAGCGGTAATCGCGCTAATCGTTTGACTCTCCTGTGAGAATCTTGCGACCGACTCGGATTTTGCTTGCCCGTCCGACTCGGCTGTGATTCTTTACGAATCACCATGAGTGCTGTTCGCGAAATTCGTCGCCATTCCCTCGCCGCCATTGTGCCGGTGATCTGTTTTGCCGCCATCGGCTATTTCGCCTACCACGCCATGGAAGGCGAACACGGCATCAATGCCTATACCCGCCTGACCCTGCATATCCAGGACACCAAAGCGGCACTGGCCGAGGTGACGGCCGAACGCAAGACCATCGAACGCCGCGTCGACCTGCTGCGCGCCAGCGGCCTTGACGCCGATATGCTGGAAGAACAGGGAAAAAAGATCCTGGGGCTGATCAAGCCGGGCGAGCGGGTAATACTCGGACGCTAAAGCCGCAGTTCCCCGCAACGGAATTTCGCCAATTAACTGAATTTCAGTTAATTGCCAAAAAATCCTTGTTTTAACTAAAGTTAGCCATAATCTTCCGCCTCGCCAAGGAACGCCGAAGGGTGTTAGCTGTTGGCATTCCGTAAGGTCAGTCGGGAGGAAACGATGGCGAAAGCGGGCAAAGCCGCGGACAACGCGGCCAAAGGCGGCAAACTGCCGCCGGCCAGGGAACTGCTGCAGTATTACCGCGACATGCTGCTGATTCGCCGCTTCGAGGAGAAGGCCGGCCAGCTTTACGGCATGGGCCTGATTGGCGGCTTCTGCCACCTCTATATCGGGCAGGAAGCGGTGGTTGTCGGCCTGCAGGCCTGCGCCAAGCTCGGCGATGCCGTCATCACCTCTTACCGCGACCATGGCCATATGCTGGCCACCGGCATGGACCCGAAAGGCGTGATGGCCGAGCTGACCGGCCGCGCCGGCGGCTATTCCAAGGGCAAGGGCGGCTCGATGCACATGTTCAGCCGCGAGAAGCATTTCTACGGCGGCCACGGCATCGTCGGCGCGCAGGTGCCGCTCGGCACCGGCCTGGCCTTCGCCCAGCGCTACAATAAAACCGACAACGTCACCTTCTGCTATTTCGGCGACGGCTCGTCCAACCAGGGTCAGGTCTACGAGAGCTTTAATATGGCCGAGCTGTGGAAGCTGCCGGTCGTCTATGTGATCGAGAACAACCAGTATGCCATGGGCACCTCTGTTGCCCGCGCTTCGGCGCAGCCGGCCTTGTACAAGCGCGGCGAGAGCTTCGGCATCCAGGGCCGGCAGGTCGACGGCATGAGCGTGGTTGCGGTGAAGGAAGCCGGCGAAGAGGCCGTTGCGCATTGCCGTGCCGGCAAGGGGCCGGTGATTCTGGAGATGATGACCTACCGCTATCGCGGCCATTCGATGTCCGATCCGGCGAAATATCGCAGCAAGGATGAAGTGACCAAGATGCGCGCCGAGCATGATCCGATCGATCAGGTGCGTGCGCTGCTGCTCGGCAACAAGATGGTGGATGAAGACGCGCTGAAAGCCATCGACAAGGAGGTCAAGGACATCGTCCAGCAGGCCGCCGACTTCGCGCAGGAGAGTCCCGAGCCCGATCCGTCGGAGCTCTGGACTGACGTCTACGTTGAAGCCTGAGGCCGGGAGAGAAAACGATGTCGATTGAGATTCTGATGCCGGCCCTGTCGCCCACCATGACCGAGGGCAAGCTGGCCAAGTGGCATAAAAAGGAAGGCGACGAGGTCAAGGCCGGCGACATCATCGCCGAGATCGAGACCGACAAGGCGACGATGGAATTCGAGGCCGTCGATGAAGGCGTGCTGGAAAAGATCCTGGTCGCCGAAGGCACCGAAGGCGTTGCCGTGAACACGCCGATTGCGTCTTTGCGCGCCGACGGAGAGGCCGCCGCACCGAAGAAGGCTGAGGCACCGAAGAAGGTCGATGACGGCAAGAAGCAGCCGGAAGAGACTAAGGCCGGTGAATCCGCCGTGACCGCGGCGAAAACGCCGGCGCCGGAGCTGAAGGACCCCGCGATTCCTGAGGGCACGCAGTTCGTCACCATGACGGTGCGCGAGGCAATCCGCGAAGGCATGTCGGAAGAGATGCGTCGCGACCCCAAGGTTTTCCTGATGGGCGAGGAAGTGGCCCAGTATCAGGGCGCCTACAAGATCAGTCAGGGCATGCTGGACGAATTCGGCCCCGACCGCGTGATCGATACGCCCATCACCGAACAGGGCTTTGCCGGACTTGGCGTCGGCGCCTCCTTCGGCGGCCTGCGTCCGATTGTCGAATTCATGACGTTTAACTTCTCGATGCAGGCCATCGACCAGATCGTCAATTCGGCGGCCAAGACGCTGTATATGTCGGGCGGCCAGATGGGCAGCCCGATTGTGTTCCGCGGCCCGAACGGTGCCGCGGCCCGCGTCGGCGCGCAGCATTCTCAGTGCTATGCCGCCTGGTATTCGCATATCCCGGGCCTCAAGGTGGTCGCGCCCTACAGCGCGGCCGATTTCAAGGGCCTGATCAAGGCGGCGATCCGCGATCCCAATCCGGTGATCTTCCTCGAAAACGAAATCCTCTACGGCCGCAGCTTCGACGTGCCGAAGCTGGATGATTACGTCGTGCCGATCGGCAAGGCGCGTGTGGCCCGCGAAGGCAAGGATGTCACGCTGGTGGGTTACTCCATTGCGGTCGGCCATGCGCTGGCGGCGGCGGAGAAGCTGGCCGAGGAAGGCATCGAGGCCGAGGTGATCGACCTGCGCACCATCCGCCCGATGGATCACGAGACCATCATCAAATCGGTGCAGAAGACCAACCGCATTGTCACGGTGGAAGAGGGTTTCCCGCAATCGGGCATCGGCGCCGAGATCGCCGCCGTGGTGATGGAAAAGGCCTTCGACTATCTCGATGCGCCGGTGGTGCGCGTGCATGGCAAGGATGTGCCGATGCCTTACGCTGCCAATCTGGAAAAGCTGGCGCTGGTGACGGTGCCGGAAATCGTCGCGGCGGCGAAAGCCGTCTGCTACCGCAAATAAGGAGGGCCAAGGGATGCCGATCGATATCCTGATGCCGGCCCTCTCGCCCACGATGACCGAGGGCAAGCTGGCCAAGTGGCACAAGCGCGAAGGCGAAGAGATCAAGGCCGGCGATATCATCGCCGAGATCGAGACCGACAAGGCGACGATGGAATTCGAAGCCGTCGACGAGGGTCGGCTCGGCAAGATCCTGGTTGCCGAAGGCAGCGAGGGCGTGGCGGTGAACACCCCGATTGCCGTGCTGCTGGAAGAGGGTGAGAGTGCCGCTGATGTGAAGGCCACGCCAAAGAAGGCGGAGGAGAAGCCGGATTCGAAGGCGGAAGCGCCCAAGGCTGAAGAGAAGAAGGCCGAGGCGCCGAAGCCTGCTGCGGCTCCGGCTGCGCCGGCTCCGACTGCCAAATCTGGCGACCGCGTCTTTGCTTCGCCGCTGGCACGCCGCATGGCTGACCAGGCCGGCATCGACCTGAAGAATGTGCAGGGCAGCGGCCCGCATGGCCGCATCGTCAAGGCAGATATCGAGAAGGCGCCGAAGGGTGCGGCGGCTCCGGCTGCTACGGCCGGCAAGGCTGCTGCGCCTGTGGCCAGCGGACCTGGTGCGCGTCAGCTCGCCGACCTGCTCAAGATGCCCTACAAGCTGGAACCGCTGTCCGGCATGCGCAGGACGATTGCGCGCCGCCTGACCGAGTCCAAGCAGACGGTGCCGCATTTCTATCTCACCATCGACACCGAGATTGATGAGCTGCTCAGCCTCCGCAAACGGCTCAACGACAAGACCGACGCCAAGATCAGCGTGAACGATTTTGTCATCCGCGCCGTGGCGCTGGCCTTGAAGAAGGTGCCCACCGCCAATGCCAGCTACGACGACAGCGGCATGATGTATTACGAACATGCCGATATCTCGGTCGCGGTGGCGACGCCGAACGGCCTGATCACGCCAATCATCAAGGCGGCGGAAGGCAAGGGGCTGACGCAGATCGCGGGTGAGATGAAGGATCTGGCCGCGCGCGCGAGAGACGGCAAGCTGAAGCCCGAGGAATTCCAAGGCGGCACCTTCTCGATCTCGAATCTCGGCATGTTCGGCATCAAGCAGTTCGAGGCGGTGATCAATCCGCCGCAGGGCTGCATCCTGGCCATCGGCATGGGCGAGCAGCGCCCGGTGGTGAAGAACGGGCAGATCGTGCCGGCCACCGTGATGACCTGCACGCTCTCGGTCGATCACCGCGCCGTCGATGGTGCGGTGGGCGCGCAGTTCCTGCAGGCCTTCAAGGGCTTCATCGACGACCCGCTCACCATGCTCCTGTGAGTTCGTGACGATGGCTGACAAGGTTGCAATCGTCACTGGCGCCGGCAAGGGCATGGGCGCCGGTATCCTCAGGAAGCTCGCCGCCGACGGCTATAAGGTCGCGGCGATGTCGCCATCGGGCGCGGCGAAGGCGCTGGCCGAAAGTCTCGGCGGCGTCGGCACGGCCGGCTCGAATGCCAAGGCCGACGACATCAAAGCGCTGGTTGATCTCACGCTGCAGAAATACGGCCGCATTGATGCGGTGGTGAACAACACCGGCCATCCGCCCAAGGGCAAGCTGCTCGAACTGGACGATACCGCCTGGACCACCGGTTTCGAACTGGTGCACCTGGCGGTGATCCGCATGGTGCGGCTGGTGACGCCGGTGATGCTCCAGCAGAAGACGGGCGGTGCCTTCGTCAATCTGCTGACCTACGCGACTTTCGAGCCGGAAGCCGATTTCCCGATCTCCGGTCCGGTGCGCGCGGCCGTCGCGGCCTTTTCAAAAGTCTATGCCGACCAGTATGCGGCGCAGGGCATCCGCATGAACAACGTGTTGCCCGGCTTCATCGACAGCCTGCCGGCCAAGGATGAGCGCGTCGCGCGCATCCCGATGAAGCGCTACGGCACGGTGCGCGAGATCAGCGACACCGTGGCCTTCCTGTTGTCGGAGCAGGCGAGCTACATCACCGGTCAGAATATCCGCGTCGACGGCGGCATCACGCGCTCAGTCTAAAGAGGCACTCCATGGCTGATACCAGTTTCGATCTGATCGTCATCGGCAGCGGCCCGGGCGGCTACACTACTGCGATCCGCGCCAGCCAGCTCGGCTTCAAGACCGCGATCATCGAGCGCGAACATCTCGGCGGCATCTGCCTGAACTGGGGCTGTATCCCGACCAAGGCGCTGCTGCGCTCGGCCGAGATCTATTCCAACATCAAGCATGCCGAGGCTTTTGGCTTCACCGTCGAAGGCAAGGTGACGATCGATACCAAGAAAGTGGTCGAGCGCTCGCGCAAGGTGGCTGCGCAGCTTTCATCCGGCGTGAAGCACCTGATGAAGAAGAACAAGGTCACGGTCTTCGATGGTCATGGCGTGCTGAATGGTCCCGGCAAGGTGAAGGTGACCAAGGACAGCAAGCCGGTCGCCGATCTCACCGCCAAACACATCATCCTCGCCACCGGCGCGCGCGCGCGGTCGCTGCCCGGCCTGGAGCCGGACGGCAAGCTGGTCTGGACCTACAAGGAAGCCATGGTGCCGCAGACCTTGCCGAAATCGCTGCTCGTGATCGGCTCCGGCGCCATCGGCATCGAGTTTGCCAGCTTCTACCGCCAGCTTGGCGCGGATGTCACCGTGGTTGAGGTGATGGACCGCGTGTTGCCGGTGGAAGACGAGGAAATCTCAGGCCTCGCCAGGAAAGCCTTCGAGAAGCAGGGCATGAAAATCCACCTCGGCACCACGGTGACGGCGCTGAAGAAGGGCATCGACACCGTGACGGCCGTACTGAAGGACAAGGCGGGCAAGGAGAGCGAGATCACCGTCGAGCGCGTCATCCTCGCCGTCGGCATCGTCGGCAATGTCGAGAATATCGGCCTTGAGACCACCAAGGTGAAGGTGGAGAAGACCCACGTCGTGACGGATGAATACAGCCGCACGGCGGAACCGGGCATTTATGCCATCGGCGACCTGACCGGTCCGCCCTGGCTGGCACACAAGGCCGGCCATGAAGGCGTGATCTGTGTCGAGAAGATCGCCGGCGAGAAGGACGTGCATCCGCTCAATGTCAGCAACATTCCGGGCTGCACCTACTGCACGCCGCAGATCGCCAGCGTCGGCCTGACCGAAGCCGCGGCCAAGGCGAAGGGTTACGAAGTGCGCGTCGGCCGCTATCCTTTCCTGGCCAACGGCAAGGCGATTGCGCTGGGCGAGCCCGAAGGTCTGGTCAAGACGGTGTTCGACAAGAAGACCGGCGAGCTGCTCGGCGCGCATATGATCGGCGCCGAAGTGACCGAGATGATCCAGGGCTTCGGCATCGCCAAGACGCTGGAGACCACGGAAGCCGAGCTGATGCATGCGATCTTCCCGCATCCGACGCTCAGCGAAATGATGCACGAATCGGTGCTGGACGCTTACGGCAAGGCGCTGAATTTCTAGGATTCCCGGGCGGGTGCCAGAGCGGGGGCTTTTCTGTATACTGCCGGCGCGCTACCTCAGCTCCAGCCGTTATTCCCGAGGTCGCCCAAGGATTTAAAAACCGTGACCATCAACGTTCATCCCATCCCGGTCCGCCATCCCGAGAAGGCCCACAAGCCCGACACGCCGATGCTGCGCAAACCGGACTGGATCCGGGTGAAGGCGCCGACCTCGGCGGAAGCGGCCGAGACACGCCGGCTGATGCGCGACCTCAAGCTGCACACGGTCTGCGAGGAAGCCGCCTGCCCGAATCTGGGCGAATGCTGGAAGCAGAAACACGCCACCTTCATGATCCTGGGCGCGATCTGCACCCGGGCCTGCGCGTTCTGCAATGTCGCCACCGGCAAGCCGCTGCCGACCGATCCGGACGAGCCGAAGAATGTCGCCGAGGCGGTCGCCCAGCT
>JAEYSS010000081.1 GCA_023434425.1 Pseudomonadota bacterium
GGTTCCGCCCCCGTCGCGGTACCGCGGCTTGCGCGCTCGTAGCTCAGCTGGATAGAGCACCAGACTACGAATCTGGGGGTCAGGAGTTCGAATCTCTTCGAGCGCGCCATTTTTTCAATAACTTAGCGATCTCCCGTACGTACATCAGTCTCTTGTCTAGGACTTTTGTTTGGGACTTTTGCAGATTCAGTTCGATTCCTCCGCCGGAATCCATGCGCAGAGCTGCGCATGTTCGCGAATCGGGCAACTTCACCCGGGGTCGGCGCTGCCCAGGGGAAATGAGTTAGACGATTTAGAATCAGATCATTCATCGAAGAACGAAGCGAAGATTCCTTATGGAACGCTTCGGCGTTATGCTGCGGCCATTGAATATGGCCTTGATCGAAAATTGTCTTGCGATCGATCTGAACGTCGGATTGCCGGCTTAAGTGTGGCCGCACTGGCAAATATGTACGACAAGCGAAGAAAGCAGCGGCCGATTTATGGCGGCGAGTCAACAAAGGCGAGGGCTCGAGGGAGGCGACGTTCCAAAGAGACGTAAGGCTTAATGCGTGCCGCATTACTCAGTAGAATAGTCGGTGCAGTTTTATCAAAACTGGCGATTGTCGGGCCAAGAGTCTGACACGCCGCTTTTGCGGTGCGGGCCGAGTCTTATGAAATGCGACTTATTCGAACCTAGCAAATGACTGAATACTGGCGAATAGATTTTGCCAGTTTGATCGTGGCCGAGATGAACCCAGGGCAAAATGCTATTTCATCGTTGGCATAACGAACTCAGCGCCGGCGCGGATGCCGGTCGGCCAGCGGCTCGTGATGGTCTTGAGCCGCGAATAGAAGCGCACGCCCTCCGGGCCATGCATATGCAGGTCGCCGAACAGCGACGACTTCCAGCCGCCAAAGGAATGGAAGGCCATCGGCACCGGGATCGGCACGTTGATGCCCACCATGCCGACCTTGATCTGGTGTGCGAATTCACGCGCCGCATCGCCGTCGCGCGTGAAAATGGCCGTGCCGTTGCCGAATTCGTGCTGGTTGATCCACTTCGCCGCCGTCGCATAGCTGTCGGCGCGCGCCACGGCCAGCACCGGGCCGAAAATCTCTTCCCTGTAGATGCTCATGTCGGTGGTGACGTAATCGAACAGCGTGCCGCCGATGAAGTTGCCGTTCTCATAGCCCTGAAGTTTCAGCCCGCGGCCGTCCACCACCAGCTTGGCGCCTTCGGCGACGCCGGCATCGATATAGCCGCGCACCCTGTCGAGATGCTGGCGCGTCACCAGCGGACCCATTTCAGCCTCTGGATCGGTGCCGGGACCGATCCGCAGCGCGCGCACCTTGGGTTCCAGCTTGGCCATCAGCGCATTGGCGGTGGCTTCGCCGACCGGCACGGCGACTGAAATGGCCATGCAGCGTTCGCCGGCCGAGCCATAGGCTGCGCCCATCAGCGCATCCACCGCCCGGTCCAGATCGGCATCGGGCATGACGATCATGTGATTCTTGGCGCCGCCCAAAGCCTGGCAGCGTTTGCCGGTGCGCGCGGCGGTTTCGTAAATGTAACGCGCGATCGGCGTCGAGCCGACGAAGCTGACGGCCTGGATATCCGGGTCATGCAGCAATGCGTCGACGGCTTCCTTGTCGCCCTGCACCACGCTGAACACCCCGTCCGGAAGCCCGGCTTCCTTCAGCCATTGCGCCAGCAGCAGCGCGGCCGAGGGATCGCGCTCCGACGGCTTGAGAATGAAGCAGTTGCCACAGGCCAGCCCGACGGGGAACATCCACATCGGCACCATGGCGGGGAAGTTGAACGGTGTGATGCCGGCGACCACGCCGAGCGGCTGGCGCAGCGACATGCTGTCGACCCGGGTGCCGACATTCTCGGTCACTTCGCCCTTCAGCAGCTGCGGCGCGGCGGTGGCAAATTCCACCACTTCCATGCCGCGCTGGATTTCGCCTTTGGCATCCGACAGCACCTTGCCGTGTTCGGCAGTGATCACGGCGGCCAGTTCGTCGATGCGCTCGTCGAGGATGCGCAGGAAAGCGTTCAGGATGCGGGCGCGCTTCAGCGGCGTGGTTGCGGCCCAGTCTTCGGCCACGGCAGCGGCGGCCTGTACCGTGGCGCGGACCTCGGCGGCAGAGGCGAGGCAGACTTCGCCGGACTGCGCGCCGGTCGCCGGGTTAAAGACGGGAGCGGTACGCCCTTGGCCCTGTACCAGGCGGCCATTGATGAAATGGGGGATCAGCTGGGCCATCGGGCGACTCCGGAGAGGATTTGACGGGACGTCCGAAGTGTTCCAGCATCAAGAATTGCACATCAACCCGAAATAAATATTAACAACTGTGCAGAAATTGAAGTCGTGAGCTGACATCGCATGGATTGGGATCATCTGAGGGTGTTTCTGGCGGTCGCTCGTGAGGGCCAGCTGCTGTCGGCCGGGAAAAAGCTCGGGCTCAACCACGCCACGGTGTCGCGGCGGCTCGATGCGCTGGAAGAGTCGCTGGGCACGCCGCTGTTTGTCCGCCGCCCGTCCGGGTCGCTGCCGACCGCGGCGGGCGAACGGTTGCTGGAAGTGGCCGAGCGGCTGGAGACCGCCGTACTCGGGATTTCCGAAGAGCTGCGCGATGTCGCCGCCGAAGTCGCCGGCACCGTGCGGATCGGCGCACCGGACGGGTTGGGTAACTGCTTCCTGGCCGCCGAACTTGGCGCGCTGGTCAGCCTGTATCCCGGGCTGGTGGTGGAACTGGTGCCGCTGCCGCGGATTTTTTCGCTGTCGCGCCGCGAGGCCGATCTCGCCATCGTGCTCGATCCGCCCGCCGACGGTCGTCTGGTGGTGTCGAAGCTGGCCGATTATTCGCTTGGGCTCTATGCCGCGCGCGACTATCTGGCGCGCGACGGTGTGCCGGCGGAAACTGCGGATCTTGCGCAGCATGTCCTGGTCACCGGCGTCGAGGACATGGCCTATTCCTCGGCACTGGATTACGGCGCGCTGCTGGAGACAGCGCCGGGCCGCAAATTTCGCTGCGCCAGCGTGGTCGGCCAACTGGAAGCCGTGCGGGCCGGCACCGGCATCGGCATCCTGCATGACTTCGCAGTGAACGGCGAGGCGGGTCTGGTGCGCGTGCTGCCCGCGGTATCGTTCCGCCGCAGCTACTATCTGCTGAGCCATCCGGAATCGGCCGCCGTGCGCCGCATCGCCACCTGTCGCGACTTTCTCGTCCGCCGCTTCCGCGAGGAACGTGCGCGGTTTCTGCCCGCAGGTTAAAGCGCGAGATACACTGCGGCGGCGACAGGCAGCACCACGATGGCGGCGATGACGAGCACACGGTTGCCGGATGTCGCAGGTTGCGGCGCCGGCACGGGAGGTGCAGCAGGCACTGGCGCTGTGGGCGACGTGCTTTCGGCAATCGCGACGAATTTGGTGAAGAAGTCTTCCGCCATTTTCTTCGCCGTCGTGTCGATCAGTCGCGCGCCGATCTGCGCCAGCTTGCCGCCGACCGCCGCATCGACCTGGTAATGTAGCCGGGTGGTGTTGCCCTCGCCGGTCAGCTTCACGGCGGCGCTGCCTTTGGCGAAACCAGCCGCCCCGCCGCTGCCTTCGCCGGAGATTACATAGGAGTTCGGCGGATCGAGTTCCGATAGTGTCACCTTGCCGGAAAAGCCGGCCTTGATCGGGCCGATCTTCGCCGTCACCTTAGCCAGCAGCACATTGTCTGCCTCGCGCGTCACCGTCTCGCAGCCCGGAATGCACTGCCGCAGCACCTCCGGGTCGTTCAGCGCATTCCAGACATGCTGCCGCTCTGCAGCAATGCTGACGTCACCTGCCATTTGCATCTAGAATGATCCTTAGTGCTGAAGGGCCGGGGAGACGGCGGTCTCGCGCATCACGGCCTCGACCGAGCGATAGCGCTCCGCCATCTGGCGTTCTTCCGGCGTCAGGATCTGCGCCTGCATATAGGCGCCGAGACTGCGCGCGTGGCCCACGAGAAAGCGTCCGACCGGCTGGCGTTTGCTGTCGTAAGTCTTGAGCGCCTGCACCGGATCGTCCGGCATCTGCGTGAGTGCCTGCGTCAGCGCGCGTGCATCGGCCGCCGCCTTGGTCACGCCCATGCCGCAATGCGGCCGGGCCACGAAAGCCGCATCGCCGAGCAGGGCGACGCGGCCGAAGGCGAGCTGCGGCGACTCCAGATCGTAGATCGGCTGGAAAAAAGGTTGATGGGCCTTGTGCACGATCTCGGCGAATTGCGGCGCCAGCACCGTGTCAGCGGCCTGCAGCATGGCTGCCCGCACCTCAGCGCGGATCAGATGCGGCGGGATACCATCGTCATGCTGGTGGCCCTGCTCGTCAGTCAGCAGGTCGGGCAACCGGGTCTGCTCGTCGGCCGGGCGATACCAGACGAAGTTGAACCGCCGATGGCCGGGCGCCAGAGTGTCGCCGGTGCCGGCGACAGGATAGCCCAGCATCTGTTCGCCGGGCGGCAGGCAGAAGGCGAAGCGCTCGAAGATCGTGCGATGCGTCGCCTCGGACAGCAGCGCTTCGTCGGTCAGGCCGCGCCAGGCGACATAGCCGGCATAGCTCGGACGCACCTGTGGCAACAGCTGCTGCCGGATGGTCGAGCGGATACCGTCCGCGCCGATCAGGATATCGCCACGCACCCGCGACCCATCGACGAGGCTCACGGAGACGCCGGCCGCATCCTGTACGAAGTCGCGCAGCCCGGCGTCGAAGCGGTAACGCTCGCCCGGCAGGGCCGCCTTGAGCAGATGATACAGCCGTCCCCAGGCCGTCAGGATCTGTGGCAGGACGCTTTCCTGCAGTGGCTTGCCGTCGCGGCCCAGCGTGACACGGCCGGGCACCGCCACGCCGATTTTGTCATCGATGGTGAGCCCGGCGGTTTCGAGGCAGTCGAAAAGTTCGGCATGGGTGACGATGCCGGCGCCACGGCCCGAGAGAGTCGCATTGGCGCGCTCCAGCACCAGCACGTCCCAGCCGGCGCGATGCAGCATATTGGCAGCCAACAGCCCGCCCAGCGAGCCGCCGGCAATCAGCGCGCGTCGCACCGGATCACGCACAGGCTTCATCACACCCCGGCTTCGGCGGCCGGATAATTCAGTTCGATGGTCACGCCGGACGGATCGGTCAGGAACAGCTGGTGCAGGCCGAGCGAGGGCACCGTGCGTTCGAAAAACTCCAGGCCGCGCGTGGTCAGGTTTTTGCGCATCGCCGCCAGATCGGTGGCGGTGAAGGCGATATGGTCGACCGTGCCGGTCCCCTGCAGGCTGTCGAGCGGCTTGTCGCCGAGATAGTCGATCAGGCCCTGCGGATCGTTCGGATCGATGCCGATGATATGCACGGTGCCATATTCCTTGTCGTCATCGTCGCCCATGTAGAGCCAGATGCCGGGGAATTTGAACTCCGGGCGGTAGCCGACACGGAAGCCGAGGATCTCCGTGTAGAAAACGCGCGACGCCTCAAGGTCGGTCGTGCGGATCGAGTAATGTGCCAGCTTGTTGATGCCCATGGCAGCAATCTCCCGTGTTCAGACCGCGCAGTAGCGTTCCTGCATCGCCTGGTCGGCCAGCAGCGCGGCGGCAGTGTCGTGATACACAATCTCGCCCTGGTCCATGATATAGGCGCGGTCGGAAATCCCGAGCGCCAGTTCGACATTCTGCTCCACCAGCAGGATCGTGGTGCCGGCTGCTTTCATGTTGCGGAACAGGTCGAACATTTCGTCCACCAGGATCGGCATGATGCCTTCCGAGGGCTCATCCAGCAGGATCATCTGCGGCTCCGCCATCATGGCACGGGCAATCGCCAGCATCTGCTGTTCGCCGCCCGACATGGTGATGGCTTCCTGAGCGAGACGCTGCTTGAGGCGCGGGAAGGTCTCGGCGATCAGGTCGATGCGTTCGGCTTCCTTGGCGCGATTGGCGCTGCCGATGATGCCCAACCGCAAGTTTTCCAGTACGCTCAAGCCCGGCACGATGCGGCGTTCTTCCGGCACATAGGCCAGGCCGCGATGGAAACGCCGATGTGCCGGTTCGGCCAGGATTTCCTCGCCATCGAACATCACGCTGCCCTGCCGCTTCGGCACGAGGCCCATGATGCTGCGGAGCGTCGTCGTCTTGCCGGCACCGTTGCGACCGATCAGGGTGACGATCTCGCCACGGTTCACCTCCAGCGAGATGCCCTGCAGGATGTGGCTATGGCCGTACCAGGCCGACAGGTTGGCGATCTTCAGCATCAGTGGCGCCCCTGTCCGAGATAGACGCGCTTCACTTCGGCATTCGTCCGCACGTCGTCGGGCGTGCCGTCGGCCAGCAGTTCGCCGTGGTGCAGCACGATGATGCGTTCGCAGATTCCCATCACCAGCTTCATCTTGTGTTCGACGAGGATGATGGTGCGGTCGCGGCTCAGGCGCTGGATCAGGTCCATCATCACCCGGGTCTCCTCGGGCGACATGCCGGCCGTCGGTTCATCCAGCAGCAGCAGCACCGGCTCGGCCGCCAGCGCCATGGCGATTTCCAGCGCACGCTGTTCGCCATGCGCCATATCCTGCGCCGTGCGGTCGGCCTGCTTCTCCAGGCCGACGAGGGCGAGCAACTCGCGGGCGCGCCGGTTCACTTCGGCATAGCTGTCGCGATTGCGCCAGGGATTGAGCCCGACCTGGCGCGCCTGCACGGCGACACGCACATTCTCGAAGGCCGAGAGTTTCGGGAACACATTGGTGATCTGGAACGACTTGGCGATGCCCTGGCCGGCGAATTTATGCTGCGGCAGGTTGGAGATATCGCGGCCCTGGAACAGCAGCTGGCCGGTCGTTGGCGCGAAGGCGCCGGACAGGATGTTGAAATAGGTGCTCTTGCCGGCGCCGTTCGGGCCGATGATCGCGGTCAGCTTGCCGCGTTCGAATTCGATGGAAATATCCTTCAGGGCCACGAAGCCGCCGAAGCTCTTGCCGACATTGCGGGTCGCCAGAATGATCTCGCTCATCGCCGCACCGCCCAGCCGAGCAGCGAGCCCCAGATGCCCTTGGGGAAGAACAGCACGAAGATCACGAAGACGGCGCCGAGCACCAGCTGCCAGTGGCTGGTCATCGTGGTCAGCACGTCTTCCAGCAGCAGGAAGGCGGCGGCGCCGACGAAGGGCCCGAAGAAGGTATTCATGCCACCCAGCAGCGCCATCATCACGACCTGACCGGATGTCAGGTAATGCAGGGTCTCGATCGGCACGATGGAGAGATGCAGCGCCTTCAGCGCGCCGGCCAGGCCGCAGAAGGCGCCCGAGATCACGAAGGCGATGAACTTAACCCGCGCCACGTCGTAACCGCAGGCCCGTGCGCGGCTCTCGTTCTCGCGGATCGCTTCCAGCACCGCGCCGAAGGGCGAGGCGAGCAGGCGGGAGAACAGCCACAGCGCAAAGGCGACGAAGGCCAGGATGACGTAATACTTGGTGGTCGGGTTGAGGAAATTGACGCTGAAGCCGAGGATGCCAATTTCCGACAGGTTGATGCCGCGCAGGCCGTTCTCGCCGCCTGTCAGGTTCACGGCCTGATAGAACAGGTAATAGACGCATTGCGACAGCGCCAGCGTCACCATGGCAAAGTAAATCCCGCGCGTGCGGATCGCCAGGAAGCCCATGATCGCGGCGAAGAAGACCGACAGCAGCACACCGACCAGAATCGCGCCGAACCACGGCACGCCGAAATGCACCAGGGCGATGCCGCAGCCATAGGCACCGGATCCGAGGAAGGCGGCATGGCCAAATGACAGCAGACCGGTATAGCCGAACAGCAGGTTGAACCCGACGGCATAAAGCCCGAGCACGAGGATGTTCACCGCCAGCGCCTCATAGGGCATCAGCCAGGGGAAGATCAGCAGAACGACAATGGCAAGGGCGGCGCGATGGCGCTTGCCGAAGGCAATGAGGGAGGCGGCGCTGGTCGGGGCGGTCATGGCTCAGCCCATCAGCCCGGCGCGGCCGAACAGTCCCTGCGGACGGACGAGCAATACGAGTGCCATCAGCAGGAAGATCGAGACCTTGGCCATTTCCGGCATAAACAGCGAGGTCATGGCGACGACTATGCCCACCATCAGTCCGGCGGTGACCGCGCCGATCAGCGAGCCCATGCCGCCGACAACAGTGACGACGAAGGCCTCGGCCAGAACCGGAATGCCCATTTCGGGCGTCACGGCCTGCAGCGGGGCGGCGAGAATTCCGGACAGGCCGGCGATGCCGGTGCCGATGCCGAAGACCAGCAGCCAGATTTTCGACACATCGATGCCGAGCACCCTGAGGATTTCCGGATCGCGTGCGCCGGCGCGGATGATCAGGCCGAATTTGGTTTTCTCGATGAACAGCCACAGGCCGAGCACCAGCACACCCGTCGCGCCGATCAGGAACAGGCGATAGAGCGGGAAATAGCCGATGCCGATATCCACCGCGCCGCGCAGGCCGGCCGGGGTGCTGAAGGGAATGCCGTTCAGGCCGAAGAGAATGCGGATCGATTCGATGAAGACATAGCCCAGGCCAAAGGTCAGCAGCAGGGGATCGTCGATATTGCGGCCATAGAGCGGCCGGATCAGGAAACGCTCGACCACCAGGCCGATCGTCCCGACCCCCAGCGGCACGAGAACGAGGCAGAGCCAGAAATTCTTGGTCAGGCCGTAGAGGAAGACGCCCATATAGGCGCCGACCATGTAGAAGGCGCCATGGGCGAAGTTGACGATGGTCAGCATGCCAAAGATCAGCGACAGACCGATGGCCAGCAGAACAAAGACCGAGCCGAGCGCCACGCCGGTGACGATTTGTAACAGCAGTAAATCCAGGGTGAGACCAGACATTACCATTCCTTCGTCGCGGCGTGGCGCTCGGCAGTCACTCAGGCCTTGTGGCCAAGATCGGCGCAGGAGCGCAGGTTCTTCTCATCGGGATTTTCGACACCCACGATGCTGAACACGTCGTTCTTGTCCTTCATGTCCTTGCTCTTGGACTCGATCACCAGCACCGACTGCACCGACTGGTGATCGCAGCCGCGGTAATATTGCGGACCCTTGTAGAAGTCGTATTTCAGGGCGCGCATGGCCTCCACCACCTTGTCGGTATCGGTGGTGCCGGCATTTTTCACCGCCGTCAGCACGCTGCGGACGCCGGCATAACCCAGTGCGCCGTAATCCGACGGCACCGCCCCGCCATTGGCGGCGCGGAATTTGTCGTTGAAGGCCTTGGCGGTCGGCACGGTGTCTTCCAGGCGCCAGTAGTAGGACGTGCCGCCGACCACGCCCTCAAAGATCTCCGGACCGCCAGCGACGCGGGCGGTATAGAGCAGGACGGGCGCGACGATCTTGATCTTTTCCTTCAGGCCGAATTCGGTGGCCTGCTTCACGGCATTCACCTGGTCGCGGCCGAAGTTGCAGATGCAGAGCACGTCGGGACGCAGCGACTGGATGCGCGGCAGGAAGGCGGAATAGTCGTTGGCGCCGATCGGGTGGCGGATATCGGCCAGCGTCGTGGCGCCCATCGGCTTGCCGGCGGATTCGAAGCCGCGCACCATTTCATGGCCGTAGGCATAATCGGCGGTGAGATACACCACCTTCTTGCCGAACTTGCTGAAGGCATAGCGGCCGACCGCGCCGGCGGTCATATGCGGATTGAGCGCCTCGTGGAAGGTGAACTTGCTCCAGTCCTTCACCTCGTTGATCGCGTCCGACTGGCTGATCGAGTTGAAGATCACGCCGCGCTCTTTAGTCACGTTGTTGATCGAGAGCTGTACAGCGGCCGACAGCGAGCCGACGACGTAGTTCACCTTGTCCTTCTCGACCAGTTCCAGCGTGCGGGTAGCGGCTTCGCCCGGATTGAGCTTGTCGTCGCGCACCAGCAGTTCGGCGAGCCGGCCATTGAAGCCGCCGGCCGCGTTGAATTCCTTGATGGCGATTTCGGCGGCCTTGACCTGGTCATTGGCCTCGGCGCCGAAGGGGCCGGTCAGCGGCACCGGGAAGCCGATCTTGATCGTGCCGGCCTGGGCCTTCGCGATCGAGAACAGCGAGGGGGTAAAGCCGGCAAGGGCAACGCCACCTGCGCCGGCGGCGAGAATTTCGCGCCGGCTCATGCCGGAGCGACGCTTGGAATTACGCGTGTTCGTCATGGTTTCCTCCACCAGGTTTATATTGCGGCACTTATCAGCTGCCGTTTAAGCCGTACGCTTCAGACTCATCCGATCCTGCTTACTCTGCTTTGGCGCCAACCCTGCCGAGCGCCTTGAGGATGGATTCGGGGGTAAAGGGCTGTGCCGCCAGGCTGACATTCAGCGGCAGCAATGCATCGTTGATCGCATTCATCACGGCGCCCGGCGCACCGGCTGTGCCGGCTTCGCCCGCGCCCTTGGCGCCCAGTTCGGAACTGGCGGTCGGCGAGACGACATGGCCGACGACGATATCCGGCATCTCGCCGGCCATCGGCACCAAGTAGTCGATCATCGAGCCGTTCACCAGCTGGCCGCGGTCGTCATAGATGCACTGTTCGAACAGCGCGCCGCCCAGACCCTGCACCACGCCGCCGCGAATCTGCTCGTCGACCAGCTGCGGATTGATGATGGTGCCGCAATCCTCGACGCACCAATGCTTCAGCAGCGTGACGAAACCGGTCTCGGTATCGACTTCGAGATACGAGCCTTGGATGCCGTTGGTGAAAACGAAGGGATAGTCCTTCTGCACGTAATGCCGCGTCACCACGAATTCGGGCTGCAGGCCTTTCGGCAGCGTATCCGGCCGGAAATAGACGACGCGGCCGATCTCTTCCAGCGGCAGGCGCTCGTTGCCGGTGTCGGCATCGACCACCACGCCGTGGCGGATATCGAGGCTTTCGGGTGCGGCCTGCAGCATGGCGGCCGCGACGCTGAGGATATTCTGCCTTAGCGCCTTGCCGGCCTGTAAGGCGGCCTCGCCGCCGATGCCGGCGCCGCGCGAGGCCCAGGTGCCGCCGCCATAGGGCGTCGCATCGGTATCGCCGGTGATGACGCGGACCTTTTCCATGGTGACGCCGACGGCGGTCGCCGCGATCTGCGCGATGATCGCCTCGGTACCCTGGCCCTGCTCGGTGACGCCGGTGGCGCAGATGATCGTCCCGGTCGGATCGAGCCGGATGGTGCAGCCATCCTGCGACGAGATGCGCGCACCGCCGATGCCGTAGAAGGCCGCCGACGGATTGGTGACCTCGATGAAGCTGGCCAGCCCGATGCCGCGATAGATGCCGCGCTTGCGCAGTTCGGCCTGTTCGGCGCGCAGGCCGTCGTAATCCATCAGCGCCAGCAGTTTTTCCAGCGCGGCGTGATGCGACAGGCTTTCAAACGGCAGGCCGGCGAGGCCCGTGTAGGGATAGGCGTCGTCGGGGATCAGGTTGCGGCGGCGGATCTCGGCCGGATCGATGCCCAGTTTGCGCGCCGCCAGATCGACCAGGCCTTCGGTGACGGCGCAGGCGATCGGATGCCCGACCGCGCGATACTGGCAGGTCACGTTCTTGTTCTGGAACACGACCTCTGTCGAGGCGCGATAGGCCTTGTGCTTGTAGGGCCCGCCGACCAGGTTGACCACCTGGTTGGCCTCCACCGCACTGGTGCGCGGATAGACGGAATAGGGCCCGATGCCGGTGCGGTCGTCGATCTCGAAGGCGAGGATCTCGCCGTCCTTCTTCACGGCGATCCTGCCCTTGATGCGGTGATCGCGCGCATGAATGTCGGTGACGAAAGACTCGAGGCGGTCGGCGATGAATTTCACCGGCCGTTTCAGCAGCACCGACAGCGCCGCGGTGGCCATCTCGTCGGGATAGATATGCACCTTGATGCCAAACGAACCGCCGACATCCTTGCAGACCACCCGCACATCGGACTCGTTCAGGTCCAGATGCTTGGCCAGCAGGTTCTGGATCATATGCGGCGCCTGCGTCGCCTGATAGGCCACCAGCTTGCCGTCGGCCGGCTGGTAATCGGCCAGCACGGCGCGCGGCTCCAGGCAGACGCCGGTATGGCGGCCGGTATGGAACACCTCTTCGAAAACATGGTCGGCCGCAGCAAAAGCAGCATCGACATCGCCGGTCACCAACTCGCGCCGGAAGGCGAGATTGTCGCCCAGTTCGGGATGGATCACCGGCGAAGTGGCATCCAGCGCGGTTTCCATGTCGACGACGGGCGGCAGTTCCTCCCACTCGACGACCACCGTCTCGGCGGCGTCTTCGGCCTCGGCGCGGGTCTCGGCCACCACGGCGGCGACCGCTTCGCCCTGCCAGCAGGCGCGGTCGATGGCGATGGCATGCTGCGGCGCCGATTTCAGCCCCTTCAGGTGGGTGAGCACGCCGATCCAGGGCGTGATCACCTTGGCCAGTTCAGGCCCGGTGACGACGGCGATCACGCCGGGCATCTCCTGCGCCGCCGTGCGGTCGATCCCGACGATGCGGGCATGGGCATGCGGGCTGCGCACGAAGACGACATGCGCCATGCGCGGCAGCACGATGTCGTCGACGAAGGTGCCGCGGCCCTGCAGCAGCTTCTTCGCATTGGGGCGCGGAACGGCGCGGCCGATATAGCTGTTGGGCCGGTCGAAAGGGGTGACGACGGGGCTGCCGCTCATGCCGCGCCTCCGTTCGCCCGCGCCTTCCGGCGGTCGTCGAGCACCGAGGCGATGGCGTCGACGATGGCGTGATAACCGGTGCAGCGACAGTAATTGCCCGAGATATGCGCGCGGATGTCCTCGCGGTCGGCATCGGGATGCCGCGCGACCAGTTCGGCGGCGGTGGACAGCATGCCGGGCGTGCAGAAACCGCATTGCAGCGCGTTGTATTTGTGAAAGGCGTCCTGCAGGTCGGCGATCGCGCCGCTGTCGGTCAGGCCCTCGATGGTGTCGACCCTGGCGCCGTCGGCCTGCACGGCCAGCATCAGGCAGCCGCGCACGGCGACGCCGTCGACCTGGATGGTGCAGGCGCCGCAGACGCCATGTTCGCACCCCAGATGCGATCCGGTCAGGCTCAGATCGTTGCGCAGGAAGTCGATCAGGTGCTGACGCGCGGAAACGCGGCGGCGGATCTTCTGCCCGTTCACGATCACGCTGATGTCATGCTGATCCATCGGAGTCTCTAGGCTGGGGCGAACAGGGAAGGTGTGGCCCGGCGCAGCAGCACGGCGGCCAGATGCAGCTTGGTCTGCGGACCGGCATTGAGATCGCCGCTGGGCGAAAGCTCGCCGGCCAGCGCGGCACAGGCGGCTTCTAGGCCCTGCGGCCCGTCCCGCAGCAAGCAGGCCGCGGCGGCAGATGCGAGGACCGGCCGGTCGGCGACGCCGAAATAGGCCAGCCGCAGCGTGCCGGGCTGCGGCGCCGCCGCCGCCAGACCCAGCATGGCGTAGTCGCCATGACGGCGCGCGAGTTCGGCAAAGGCGACGCGGTGATCGGCCGTCGCCTTGGGAAATTCGATGGCGGCCAGCACTTCGCCGGGCCGCAGGTCGGTCTCGAACAGGCCGTGGAAAAACCCGGACGCCGGCACGCGGCGCTCAGCGCTGCGGTTGCGCAGGATGAAGGTGGCTTCCAGCGCCAGCGCACAGGCCGGCAGTTCGGCGGCCGGATCGGCAAAGGCCAGGCTGCCGCCGATGGTGCCGCGGTTGCGGATGGCGGGATGGGCGATCTGCGGCATCGCCTGGGCCACCAGCGGCACATGCCGGGCGATGACGGGCGATGTTTCCAGCGCGACATGCCGGGTCAGGGCGCCGACGATGACGCTCTCGGCGGTTTCCCGGATGCCCTGCAGGTCGGCAATGGCGTTGATATCGATCAGCACGGCGGGGCGCGACAGGCGCAGGTTGAGCGAGGGAATCAGGCTCTGGCCGCCGGCAAGGATCCTGGCGTCGTCGCCATGCGCGTCGAGCAGGTCGAAGACCTGACCGAGTTCGCGCGCCTTCACGTAGCCGAACGACGGTGCTTTCACCGGTTTCCTCCCGCAGCCCGCTTTGTGTATGAATGCCGGGCTGACCCCGGCTCTGCGGCCGGCGAAGGCGACGTTAGGCGGGCGCCTTAAGGCGAGTCAACACTATTTATCATGTGATAAACAAGAAGCCAGACACGAAACCGCGAAGGTGCGCCGCACAATGAGCAAGTCAAACACACTGAAAAAGCCGAAAACCGGTAGGAAGGGCGGCGCCGCGAAAAGTACCGAAGCCGGACCGAAGCGCTCGCGCCTACTGCCCGACGAGCGCGAAAAGCAGATCGTGCTGGAGGCGATCCGCTTCTTTGCCGAAGTGGGTTTCGACGGGCAGACGCGCGAACTGGCGAAACGCCTCGGCATCACCCAGCCTTTGCTGTACCGCTACTTCCCGACCAAGCAGGATCTGGTCGACCGCGTGTACAAGGAAATCTACCTCACGCGCTGGAATCCGGAATGGCAGGACTGGATCGAGGACCGGCGCCAGCCGGTGGCGACGCGGCTTAAACGGTTCTACACCGAATATTATCCGACCATCGTGAACCACGACTGGATGCGCATATTCTTCCAAGCCGGCATGCGCAATGTTGGTTTCAACCAGCGCTATCTCAAGTTGGTTCGCGAACGGATTCTTTTGGTTCTGTGCGCGGAAGTGCGCCACGAATTCGGTCTACCACCCATCGCGGCTGTCCCGGTCAACCCGTCGGAGCTTGAACTATATTGGGGATTGCATGGCTCAATCGTCTACGACGGCATCCGTCAGTATATCTATGGTACGGCCGTGCCCCCTGAGCCTGTCGCCGTGACGAATGCCAAAATAGACATCTTTATGTCTGGCATAAAACAAGCAGTCACAAAGCTTATGGGTGAAGGTGCGAAGTAGATTTGCCTAGTTAGCTAACTGCAGGAGAAGCTATCTGGCCAGTAGATTTGCCACTTTGATTGCCGCCGATATGAAAGTCGCCCTTGATCAAGTGGAAGGCTGACGCGCTCAGTCTGTTAAAAATCGGTGATGCATTGCCGACGCACCTATCATGCGGGGCAGGGAGGAGCGACCCCATCATAAGCAGAGGAAGCTAACTTTCCCTCTCCCGCCAACTTGGAGAATATCGGAAACTGCAGGCGGATTGGCTATTCTTAGCGTGCTTTAGCCGCGGGATGTCGCAAATTGTCCCAAGTACAAATTTATCAGAACGAGTCTGCTCATCTCGGTTGGTACTGACCGAAATGGCAATGCGAGTGTGCGGTAAGGCTATTCAAGGTCTGGAGTCGAATAGTTGAATCTGCTTGTT
>JAEYSS010000064.1 GCA_023434425.1 Pseudomonadota bacterium
GACATCTCGAGCACCAGACCGAGCGAGGCATCGGCGCGGCCGCTGGCACGGCGGAGCAGTTCGACGGTGTCGAAGCTGAAGGCCAGCACGGCGAGTACGATCAGAACCGTCAGGATCGCCGAGAAGAAGTGGCGCCCGAAATAGAGCGATAGCGTCAGCGACTGGCGCATCAGGCTGTCCGCAGTCGGCGCGCCGGCTCACGCAGCGCGTAGATGGCTGCCGCCATCGTCAGCAGAGGAACAAAGTACATCAGCGGCACCAGCGGCAGGGCCTTGACCGAGAGCTGGGTGACGCTGAGGCTGAGAACCTGGACCAGAATGGCAATGGCCGAGCCGAGGATCAGGCGTTGTCCATGGCCGCGGCGATTGAATTCGCCGCCGATCACGCTGGCGATCGCAATCAGGATCAGCGCCGGCGCATAGAGAGGCGTCGCAAGCCGGCGATGGCCCTCGACGATCAGCTTGGCATACTGGTTCACATCGTCGGCATTGTTCATGTCCGGATTGAACAGCTCGTGCAGGAAGCGTTCGGACGGCTCGCGCCAGCCCTGGCCTTCCTTGCTGGCGTAGCTTTCGAGATCGAGGCTGTAATTGTCGAAATACAGCAGCGAGAGCGACTTGTGTTCGGCATCGACCTGCTGACGATTGCCGTTGACCATATACAATCGCGGGCCCTGGTTGGTGCGGACCAGCGTGGCGCGTTCGGCCAGCATCGTCACTGGGCTGGTGGCGTCGCGGTTGTCGTGCACCAGCACGCCCAGCATGTCGCCGTTGCTGTCGCGCTCGCGGATATACACGGTGAGATTGGCGGTGGGGGTATTGAACACGCCTTCGAGCAGCGCCATGCCGGCGAGGTCGTTGCGGAACTCGTACTGGGTGGCGCGCAGCGTGCGGGAGCCGAGCGGCATCAGATAGAGCATGATCGCGTACATCATCACCATCACGATGGCGGAGATCAGCAGCGCGGGGCGCGCCAGCGAGAGCCGGCTGAACCCGGCGGCCGCCAGCACCACCATCTCGGAATCGCTGGCCAGCCGGTGGAAGGCATAGAGGGCGGCGCAGAAGCCGGCGACCGGCAGGATGATCGCGACGATACTGGGCAGCACCAGCACGGTGAGATAGAGGAAATCGTCGAAGGCGAGGTTGTTGTTGACGATGCGGTCGATGAAGCGAAGCGACTGGGTCAGCCAGATCACCCCGGTGAGGGTGAGGGTGGCAAAACCGAGCGGCCAGGCGATCTGGCGCATGATGTAAAGGACGACCCCGCGCATGGCGCGAGAGTATAGCGATTCCGCCCCCTGCCGCCACAGCCGCGGCCCGAAAAGAACGACTTGGTCCACAAGGCAGATTCGGCGATTCGCGGGGTCTGTGCCGATTGATCGGCCAAGGGCCGGACCGCTATAGTCCTCGGCCGGTCCACCACGCTTTTTTCGCCCGGATTGGAGCATCATGAAAATCGAGATCGTCGACAGCAAAACCCCGAAACGCGGCAGCCTGGTTCTGGTGGTGGGCGAGGGGCGCCAGCTCGGCCCGTTCGGCCAGCAGGTCGACAAGGCCTGCGGCGGGGCGCTGGGCCGGGCGATGGCCGCCGCGGCGCGGTTTTCCGGCGGCAAGGGCCAGTGGCTCGAAGTGCTGGCCCCCGGCAGCAGCGGTCTCGGCCGCGTCCTGCTGGCCGGTCTGGGCAAGACCACCGAGGTCAAGGCTGCGGCCTATGAGTCCGTCGGCGCCGATGCCGTCAAGCGGCTGGCGACCACGGGCGAGACCGATCTGGCCATCGCGGCCGAAGTGCTGAAGGGCACGCTGCTGCCAGCCGGCGAGGCGGCGGCGCGCGCGGCCCTGGGCGCCCGGCTCGGCGGCTATCGCTTCGACAAGTACCGCACGAAAATGAAGGACCGCGAGAAGCCCTCGCTGAAGGCGGTCAGTGTGCTGACCCAGGCCGCGCCTGCAGCCAAGAAGCTCTATGCTCCGCTCGACAAGCTGGCCGATGGCGTCGCCATCACCCGCAACCTCGTCACCGAGCCGGCCAATGTCATCTACCCGGAAAGCCTGGCGGCCGAATGCCGCAAGCTGGCCAAGCTCGGCGTCAAGGTCGAGGTGCTGGGCGAGCGCGAGATGAAGAAGCTCGGCATGGGCGCGCTGCTCGGCGTCGGCCAGGGTTCGGAGCGCGAGTCCAAGCTGGTCGTCATGCAGTGGAATGGCGGCAAGAAGGGCGCCAAGCCGGTCAGCTTCGTCGGCAAGGGCGTCTGCTTCGACACCGGCGGCATTTCGATCAAGCCGGCTGCCGGCATGGAAGAGATCAAATGGGATATGGGTGGCGCCGGTGCGGTGATCGGCGCCATGGCCGCCATCGCCGGCCGCAAGGCCAAGGCGAATGTGGTCGGCGTGGTGGCGCTGGTCGAGAATATGCCGTCCGGCACCGCGCAGCGCCCGGGCGATATCGTCACCTCGATGTCGGGCCAGACCATCGAGGTGCTGAACACCGATGCCGAAGGCCGCCTGATCCTCTGCGATGCCATGTGGTACACGCAGCAGCGGTTCAAGCCGCAGGCGATGATCGACCTCGCCACCCTGACCGGCGCGATCATCATCTCGCTGGGTCATGAACATGCCGGGCTCTTCTCGAACAACGACCGCCTGTCGGAACAGCTGACCGCGGCCGGCAGGTCGGAGGACGAGTTGCTGTGGCGCATGCCGCTGTCGGACGCCTATGACGAGGGCCTGAAGTCGCCGATCGCCGACATGCAGAACATCGCCGGGCCCGGCTTCGGCGCCGGCTCGATCACCGCGGCGCAGTTCCTGCAGCGTTTCGTCGTCGACAAGACGCCCTGGGCGCATCTGGATATCGCCGGCACCGCCTGGAGCAAGAAGGACAAGCCGACGGTGCCGAAGGGCGCCACCGGCTTCGGCGTTCGCCTGCTGAATCGCCTCGTGGCCGATCATTACGAGGATCGGTGATCCATGCCGTCTTTTGTTATCCGCGGACTTGATCCGCGGATCCCATTTTTGATTGGGATGCCCGGGTCAAGCCCGGGCGTGACGAATGGGGCGGGGTGCGCCCGTGTCTGAAATGCTGTTCTACCATCTGACCCGGCGGCGCCTCGAACAGGTGCTGCCGGAGCTGCTGGAAAAGACGCTGCAGCGCGGCTGGAAAGCCGTGGTGAAAGGCGGCAGCCAGGAGCGGATCGAGGCGCTGAACGGCGAGCTGTGGACCTATGGCCGCAACAGCTTTCTGCCGCATGGCATCAAGTCTGACGGCTTCCCGGACAAGCAGCCGATCTATCTGACCATCGAGGACGAGCGGCCGAACGAGGCGGACGTGCTGTTCCTGGTCGACGGCGCCGATGCCGCCGACGTTGCAGCCTATACCCGGGTCTGCGACCTGTTCGACGGCAACGACGACGAAGCCGTGCAGGCTGCGCGCGGCAGATGGAAACGCGCGAAAGACGCCGGCCACAAGCTGACCTACTGGCAGCAGAGCGAAGATACCGGCGGCTGGGTCAAGAAGGCGGAAGGCTGAGCCGACCCGTGGTCGCGCTGCCGGACCGCATCCTCATCATTGGCAACAGCGGCAGTGGCAAGAGCACGCTGGCGCGCGCCATCTCAGATCGCCATCAGCACCCTTTCATCGGCCTCGACCAGATTCACTGGGGCGAGGGCGGCTTTGCGCAGAAGCGCGACGAGCAAGTCGCGCGGCGCCTGACCCGGGACGCTGCGACCGCCGCCCGCTGGGTGATGGAGGGCGTCTATGGCTGGCTTTCCGATGAGGCCGTGCCACGCGTGCAGACCCTGCTGTGGCTCGACCTGCCCTGGGCGGAGTGCCGCGCCGGCCTGCTGGAGCGAAAGGCCGATCAATCCTTCGACGCCGAGATGCTGCTCTGGGCGGAGCAATACTGGACCCGCGAGACCTCCAGTTCATTTGCCGGCCACCGGCGGCTCTACGACGACTTCGCCCGCGACAAGCTGCGATTTCAGAGCCGGGAAGAGGTCGCCGCATTCATGGCGCGGCTTTGACGATGGAAAGGCGTGGATGGCCGGGTCAAGCCCGGCCATGACAAAATAAAAAAGCAGAACTCGCCATCACACTCGTCATGGTCGGGCTTGACCCGACCATCTCAGGTAGGTTGGGCTGAGACCCTCGGGTCGAGCCCGAGGATGACGAGTTATACTGCTACGCCGCCTCGGCCTGAGCCGCTTCCAGTTTGCCCTGCGCCTCGAGCCAGGCCTCTTCGGCGGCTTCGAGCTTTTTCACGATCTCGCCATGCTGCTTCTGCAGCTCGGCCTGTTTCGCCGCCGACATCTTCGTGTAAGTGTCGGGATCGGCCAGCGTGGCGTCCAGCTTCATCTTTTCGGCATTGAGTTTCGCCATCGCCTTTTCGGCGGTCTGCACGGCGATGCGTAAGGGCGCCAGCGCCTGGCGCGCGGCGGCGGCCGCCTTGCGATCGGCTTTGCGATCGGCCGAACTCTCCTCGGCCTTGCCGCCGCCCTTCAGCTTCACGGTCTGCGCGGCGCGGCGCTTCTCGGCCAGCAGGCGGGCGTAATCGTCGAGATCGCCGTCGAAGTCTTTCACCGTGCCGTCGCCGACCAGCCAGAAGCGGTCGGCGCAGGCCTCGGCCATGTGGCGGTCATGGCTGACCAGGATGACGGCGCCCTTGAACTCGTTCACCGCCTGCACCAGCGCGTCGCGCGTATCCATGTCGAGATGGTTGGTCGGTTCGTCGAGGATCAGCAGATGCGGCGCGTGATGCGTCACCATGGCAAACAAAAGCCGCGCGCGTTCGCCGCCCGACAGCTTGCCGGCCGGGGTCTTTGCCTTGTCGCCGACCAGGCCGAAGCTGCCCAGCTTGGTGCGCATCTGTTCGACGGTGGCATTCGGCAGCAGGTCGAGCATGTGCTCGACCGGCGTGCGGGTCTCGTCCAGCACGTCGTCCTGGTCCTGCGCGAAATAGCCGATGCGCAGCTTGCCGCTCTTTTGCAGCCGGCCGCCCTGCGGCTTCAGTGTGCCGGCGAGGATCTTGGCGAGCGTCGACTTGCCGTTGCCGTTGGCGCCCAGCATGGCGATGCGGTCTTCCATGTCGATGCGCAGATCGAGGTTGCGCAGCACCGGCTTGTCGGCCGTGTAACCGGCGGTGAGGTGATCCAGCACGATCAGCGGCGGCGGCAGTTCTTCCGGATCGGGCAGGCGGAAGATCACGGTGGGATCTTCGATGGCGGCGACGATCGGCTGCATCTTGGCCAGCATCTTGATGCGGCTCTGCGCCTGGCGCGCCTTGGAGGCCGAGGCGCGGAAGCGGGCGACGAAGGCTTCCATATGCTTGCGCTGCTCGGCCTGGCGCGTGGCAAAGGCCGTCTGCTGCTCCATGCGCAGGCGACGCTCGGTCTCGAAGGTGTCGTAGTTTCCGCGATAGAGAACGAGTTTTGTATTGTCGATATGCAGGATGTGTTCGATGGCGCTGTTGAGGAAATGGCGGTCGTGGCTGATCAGCAGAAACGTGCGCGGATAGGTTTTCAGATAGCCTTCGAGCCAGAGCGAGGCTTCGAGATCGAGATGGTTGGTCGGCTCGTCGAGCAGCAGAAGGTCGGGCTCGGCAAACAGGCAGCCCGCCAGCGCCACGCGCATGCGCCAGCCGCCGGAGAAACTGTCGAGCGGGCGGTTCTGCATCTCCTCGTCGAAGCCCAGTCCGGCGAGAATGACCGCGGCGCGCGCCGGCGCGGTATGCGCGTCGATCTCGGCCAGCCGCATATGCACGGCGGCGATGCGCTCGGCCTCTTCCATGCTGGTGGCGTTTTCCAGCTCTTCCGCCTCGATCAGCAGCGCCTCGCGCTCGCTATCGGCGGCCAGCACATAGGCAATCGGCGTCATCTCGCCGCCCGGCGGCTCCTGCGGCAGCTTGGCGATCTTGCAGTCGGTGGGCAGCTCGACGCTGCCGGTCTCGGTCTGCAGTTCGCCGCAGATGATCTTGAACAGGGTGGATTTGCCGGTGCCGTTGCGCCCCACCAGACCGACCTTATGGCCGGCCGGGATCGTGGCCGAGACATGGTCGAGCAGCACACGGCCGGCAATGCGGTAGGTCAGGTCACGAAAGGCAAGCATTTTTAACTACTTAAGTCCGGGGTCGGGCACGGTTTTGCGGGATTGGCCGGGCGGCGACGGTTGCGGGCGTCCGGCGGAG
>JAEYSS010000068.1 GCA_023434425.1 Pseudomonadota bacterium
CCGGCTGGAAGGACATTGTGACACCGGCCGGCAGGCGGCCCCAGCCCAGCGCCGGCACGGCCAGCAGGCTGCCATCGGCGCGGCGCAACGCCGGCAGAGCCGGCCATGCGACTTTAGGCAAAAGCTCAGCCGTGGCGACGGGCGGCCAGTCTGCCGCTTTTCCGGCCTTGCCGAGCGGCGCCAGGGTAACGCCACGGACCGGCTTCGCAGCGGCAATGCGGAAACGGCCGTCCCACAGCATGGGCCCGAGCGGCAGCGGCGGCGGCAGGTAGCGCGCCTCGCGGCAGACCAGCAGGCGGTTTTCGCCTTTGATTTTCGTCAGCAGGCAGCGGTGCAGGGTCAGCGGCAGTGTCTTGCCGCTGCGTAAGGCCGCGAGCAGCCGCTGCAGCCCGTCGAGCCGCGGCGGCACGGGCAGGCCGCCGATCGCGCCGAGCAGCTTGACCAGGGCCCGCAGCGCCAGTTCATCCTCGGCTGCCGCCAGCATGGCGGGATCGAGCCAGGCGGCGCCGGCCGGCGTCAGCTGCACGGCGCCATGCAGCAGGTCATAGGCGGCGCCATCCAGCAGCGCGCGGGTGCGGGCGAAATTCTTCGCGGTCTGCGCCAGATGCTGCACCAGTTCGGCGCGGACCTGCGCATCGTTGGCGCTGAGCAGGTCGAGGGCGGCCCGCACCCGCACACGCTGGAACGAGGCATTGGCGTTGCTGGGGTCTTCCACCCATTCCTGCCGGCGCTTTTTCAGAGTCGCGACCAGCCGCGCCTTCGGAATATCCAGCAGCGGCCGCAGCAGGATCAGATCGTCCCTTTCGCTGCGCGGCTGCATCGCCGCCAGCCCGTCGACCCCGGAGCCGCGCAACGCCCGCAGCAGCAGCGTCTCGGCCTGGTCGTCGCGATGATGCGCCAGCAGCAGGTGGCGGAGGCCGGCTTTCGCGCAGGCCTGCCCGAGCAGATCGTAGCGCGCCTCCCGGGCCAGAGCCTGGCGGTTCGATGCGGGTTTGGTCTTCGCGGTCCAGGTGAGGATTTTCGGCGTCAGGCCGGCCTTGCGCAGCAGTCCGGCGACATGGCGGGCCTCTTTCGTCGACTCCGGCCGCAGCCGGTGGTCGACGATCAGCGGCAGAAGGACGATCCGCTGCTTCCGGGCCCAGTCGGCCGCCAGCAATGCCAGCGCCATGCTGTCGGCGCCGCCCGAAACGGCCACCGCGATGGCTTTGGGTTTCTCACGCTCCAGCAGCGGCGACAGGCAGCGCGAAAATTCCGTCGCGCTGACAGCCGTCGCCGTCATGGCTTATTTGCAGCCGATCTTGTTGCGCTCGCGGATCGCCGCGTCCTTCACATGCGGCGGCGCAGAGGCGAATTCCTTGCCGAGCTGACCCAGCGCCGCGCAGGCTTCCGGATTCTTTTTCATCGCCGAGAGCGACATGCCGAGTTTCAGCAGGCTGTCCGGGGCTTTCGCACCCTTGGGATAGCCCTGGTAACCCTGCAGGAAGGCCTGCGCCGCCGGCTCATACTGGCCGCGCACGTAATAGGTCTCGCCGAGCCAGTATTGCGCATTGCCGGCCAGCGCATCCTGCCCATGCGCGCCGAGGAATTCGCGGAACGCGGATTCCGCATCGGCATAGTCGCTCTGCACCAGCAGCTTGTAGGCGTAGTTGTAGCGCTCCTGCGGCGTGCCGGCCGGCAGCTTGCCCTTGGCCGATGCCGGGGGCGTCGCACGCGCGGTCTGCTGGGGCTGGTTCGGGGTGTTGAGCGGACGGCCCTGCGCATCGGCCGGCATCGAGCCGAGCACGCCTTCCTTCGTGGGCGCCTGGCCCGGCGTGGACGAGGTCGACCCGCGCGCCACCGGCGTACCGGGCGCGGGCACACCCTGCTGCTGCGCGCTGGGCTTCACCTGCTCGACGCTGCCGGTCTGCGGCGCGCTCTGCTGGCCCCCACCCGGCTGACCAGTCGGCGGCTGGCCGCCGCGTTCGAGCTGGTTGAGGCGGAAGTCGACGTCTTCGACCAGCTTGTCGATGCGGCGGTTGGCCTGGCTGGAGGCGAATTCGACTTCCTCGAACCGGCCGGTCATCTGGCGGATCTGGTTTTCCAGCTCGTCGATGCGCGCATTCAGCCGGTTGGCAGCGGAAGAGCCGTCGCTGCCGGCATCGGTAAGGCTGCCACCGCCGGAAGACGACGAAGCCGGTGGCGTGCCACCGCGATAGACCTGACGCTGCAGGGTCTGCAGGTCACGTTCCAGGCGGTTGATGCGGTCGATGGTCTGGGCATCCTGCGCAAAGGCGGGCACGGCAGTGCCGGCGAGCAGCAGGACAACAGACAGACGGGCGGCGAGCGACGCAGACATGGGCGGACCCCGTGATGGACGAATCGGGCAGATTGCCGAGTTTACCGGGGTTTACGTCAAAAGCATGGCGGCAGGCAATGACGGGGCGCAGTTTTGCGCCCCGCCATGTCAGCTTGCTGTGATCAGCGCAGGGCCGTCAGTTCTGCAGGCCAGTCAGTTCTGGAGAACCGTGACGCCGCGGCGGTTCTGCGACCACGACGACTCGCTGTTGCCGACCGCGACCGGGCGTTCCTTGCCGTAGGAGATCGTGGTGACGCGGCTGGCCGGGATGCCCTGGTTGACGAGATAGTTGCGCACCGCGGCGGCGCGGCGGTCGCCGAGCGCCAGGTTGTATTCGCGGGTGCCGCGTTCGTCGCAATGGCCCTCGATCACCACGCGCCACTGGCCGTTGCGCTTCAGCCAGGCGACCTGGCGCTCCAGGATGCCGACGGCCTGGTTGTTCAGCGAATGGGAATCGGTCTCGAACAGCACGCGGTCGCCGGCTTCGGTGGCGAGCTGCTGCTGGGCGCCTTCGCGGCCACCCAGGGCGTTGCTGGTGACGCCGCCCATCGGGCTGGAACTGACGCCGCTGCCCGCGCCGCCACGGCCACCCGAGCCGCTCATCGAACTGTCCTGCTTCGGCGCGCTTTCGCACGCGGCCAGGCCCAGCACAAGCACCGCGGCCAGCATCGACCGCACCATCGTAATACGCTGCATTTTGGGGACTCCCCTCTGTCGTTTCATACTGCCCACCGAAAAGTCCGGCATAGCTAAGCCTGGCTTTTACGGCGGAATGGCGAATCTTTTGCGGCAGAACTGCGGCGGATGCAGAAAACCCGCTCTCCAGGAGACTCTGTCCGGCGACTCTGAAGGCCGAACCCCTGACGGCGAAAAAAGTGCCGCAATCCGCCTGCAATACCTGTCTTGACCGGCTTCGGAATCAAAACACCCGCCTGCTTGCGCAGACGGGTGTTTCAAAGACTTTCAGTGCAGCCAGTTGTCTCGCCTGGGCGAAACCCTGACCGCGCCTGAATTAGTTCGACAGGACCGTCACACCGCGACGGTTCTGGGCCCAAGCGGCCTCGTTCGAACCCAGGGCCACCGGACGCTCCTTACCGTAGGAGATCGTGGTGACGCGGTTCGCCGGGATGCCCTGGTTGACCAGGTAGGTCTTGACGGCATTGGCGCGACGCTCGCCGAGCGCCAGGTTGTATTCGCGGGTGCCGCGTTCGTCGGCATGACCCTCGATCACGACCTTCCACTGGCCAAAGCGCTTCAGCCAGGCAGCCTGCTTGTCGAGCGTGGCCTTGCCGGCCGGCTTCACTTCGAACTTGTCATAGTCGAAGAAGACGCGGTCGCCGACATTGACCTGGAAATCCTGCACGGTGCCCGGCGCGATGCTGGCGGCCGGAGCGGTCGCGGCGCGCTGGGTGCCGGCGCCGCTGGTCGACGCGGTCGGGGCGGGTTCGGACGCGCAGGCGGAAACGAGCAAGCCCACGGCAGCCACGGCCAGGAACTTGGAGCCGAAGGTGTTGAGGCGCATTTTTATTATCCCTCCAAGGGTTTCGAGAAGTGAGTCAGGTACCTGAACAGCGAAGCGCAACTTGCGTTCCATGGTCGGGGGTCAGAATCTTTGAACCGATCACAGAGCGTGTGACAGATCCCCAAGCTTTGCCGGTCGTTGCCTCAGGGCGGAAACCCGTTCCGTGGGCCAAGGGCAAACGTTGCCGGAACCCCGAGGTTCGAGCCATTACGTCACAGTCGACTATATCGGTCGGTTTTTACTGAATCAATAGGCCTAAGGGCTTGTAAATACTAAACGGACCCCTGCGGCATTTCTGCAACAGGGTCTGTTCACGACCAGTTACCCACAGGCCGGAGGACTTCACACCCTCCCGGTCAGGCTTGCGGCCAAGCTCGCGGGTGAGCGCAGCTTGGCCGGATCCGCACCGGTCAGCGCACCAGGGCCGAGAGCGGCGACCAGGCCGGATCGGACGCATCCGCCGGGGTGGGAATTTCCCGCTCGTTGAAACCGGTGAGGTCGATCGAGACCAGGCGCACGCGCTGGCCCTGCCCGCGCGCATTCGGCGGTGTCTCGCGGTAGAACATGAGCACGCGGCCGTTCGGCGCCCAGGTCGGCGCTTCCTGCACCACCGAGTTGGTGGAGAGGATGCGTTCGCCGGAACCATCGGGGCGCATCACGCCGATCGAGAACTGGCCCTGATATTCCTTGGTGAAGGCGATCAGATCGCCGCGCGGCGACCAGACCGGCGTGGAGTAGCGGCCCTGATTGAAGCTGACGCGCTTCTGGTCGGAACCATCCGCGTTCATCACATAGATCTGCTTGGTACCGCCACGGTCCGAATTGAAGGTGATGCGGCGACCGTCGGGCGCAAAGCTGGGCGACGTATCGATGGCCGGATCGCTGGTAAGCCGCTGACGCTGCCGCGTGCGCAGATCCATCATGTAGACATCGGAATTACCGTCAGACGCCAGCGACATGATCACGCGGTTGCCGTCGGGCGAAAAGCGCGGCGCAAAGGTCATGCCCGGGAAATCGCCGACCAGTTCCTGCTGTCCGGTGTCGATGTTGAACAGATAGACGCGCGGCTTGTCGTTGAAATAGCTCAGGTAGGTGATTTCCTGCTGGCCCGGGCTGAAGCGCGGCGTCAGCACCAGGAAGCGGCCATCGGTCAGCATGCGATGGTTGGCGCCATCCTGATCCATGATGGCCAGCCGCTTCACGCGACGATCCGGCGGGCCGCTTTCGGAGACATAAACGATGCGGGTATCGAAGTAGCCGTCTTCACCGGTGACGCGCTTGTAGATCGCATCGGCAATCAGATGTGCCAGCCGGCGCCAGTTGTCGGGCGTGGTGAACAGTGCGAGGCCGGTCATCTGGTTTTCGGCGGCCACGTCCCACAGGCGGAATTCGCCGCGCAGGCGGCCATCGGACTGCATCTCGATGCGGCCGTTGACCAGCGCGTCGACGTTGATCACGCGCCAGTCCTGAAAGCGCGGCTGCACCCGCATCTGCGCGGGCGACTGGATATGCGCCCGGGGATCGGCCGGCTTGAACAGGCCGGAGCGTTCGAGGTCGGCGCGGATCACGGCAGCCACATCGGTGCCGATCTTCAGCGCCTGCGGATTGTCGGCATCGAAATCGGAAATCGCGATCGGGACCGGTTTGAAATTACCGCGCGTGATGTCGATCTCGACCGCGGCCTGCGCCTGCGGCAGGACGAATGCCACCGCCAGCAGCGCCAGTATACCGGCCTTCATCACACTCGCCGCCCGCTGTCCGTGGCGAGGCAAAATCGGCATCCGAAGCATCCCAGTCTCCCTTGTCGTTTTTACCCGCCCACCATCATGCGCGGGTCAAAAATCAGAATGATTTCCTGGCTCCACTTGTCGCGGTCGCCCGGCGGCAGCTGGAACGGCGCGGCCTTGAGCACGGCACGCTTCGCCGATTCAGCTGCCGAGCGATAGCTTTCCTGGCCCGGCAGATACATGCGGGCCGTATCGACGATCTCGGGCTGCTGGCGCAGCGAACCATCGGCATTCAGGCTGAAGCGGATTTTAACCAGCAAGTTCTGCGCATCCTTGGCGCCGATATCGAACTGCCACTTGTCCTCGACCTGCTTGCGGATAAAATCCTCCTCGCTCATCGAAATGGGTTTCGTGGGATCCGACGGCCCCTCGGCGCGGGGCGCTGCGGCGGGCGGCGTGCGCGAGGCGGTCTGCGGCGCCTGCTGCGGCGTCGGGGCCGGCGGCGCCTTCATCTTGTTCACCAGGGCGGCGACGTCGGAGAAGTTCGGCGTCTTGCTCTTCTCTTCGGTGCGCTGCTGTGTCGGCTTGGGCGGCGCGGGCTTCACTTCCGGCTTCGGCTTCTCGGCCACCTTCGGCGGTTCGGGCGTTTCCACCACTTCCTTGGGCTTGGGCAGCGGCTTGGCGGTCGGCTGCGGCTCGGGCATCGGCGCAGGCTTGGGCGCCTCGGCCTGCTTCGGCGGCTCAGGCGTGGGCGGCGGAGGCGGTGGTGGCGGAGCAGCCGCCTGCGGCTGTGGTTTTGGCGGTTCGGGTGCCGGCTTGGCTTCCGGCGCCGGCTCTTCCTTGGGCGGCGCCTTGGTCTCTACGATCTGCGGCTGCGGCTTGGGCACATTGGTCTTTTCGGCAATCGGCGCAAATTCGGCCAGCACGACCATCGGCTCGGGCTCGCGCTGCTTTTCCCACCAGTAGGGCAGGCCGAAAATGCCGACGGCCAGAATGCCGGCATGCAGGCTCGCCGAGAATATGTAGGACTGTCGCTGCACCCTGCCTGTACCCTCTACTCGCTACGCTCTGCCGTTCAGCGCCGCGGCGCCGCGGCGGCGGGCGGATTGCCGACCAGCGCCACCTTGGTGAAGCCGCCGGTATTGATGACGCCCATCACTTCCAGCACCTTGCCGTAATTGATCGCCTGGTCGCCGCGCACGAAGATGCGGCGCTCGGGCGCGTTGCCGGCAATCGCCTGCAGGCGCGGCACCAGCTGGTCTATCTCGATCGGGCTTTCCTGAAGGTAAACGACGCCCTTGGCATCGATGGTGACGCTCAGGGGTTCGTCCTGGCCCTGGATCGCGGCGGCCTGCGTCTTCGGCAGGTCAACCTGCACGCCGACGGTGAGCAGCGGCGCGGCCACCATGAACACGATCAGCAGCACCAGCATCACGTCGACCAGCGGCGTGACGTTGATTTCCGACATCGGTGCCCGCCGCATGCGGCCGCCGCGGGTCGAGCCGCCGCCTCCTGCTGACATCCCCATGATCAGGCCGCCTCTTCGTCAAGCTGGCGCGACATCAGCGCGGAGAACTCGCCGGCAAAGCCTTCGAGCCGCACATTCAGGCGGGCCAGATCGTTGGAGAATTTGTTATAGGCCATCACCGCCGGGATCGCGGCGAGCAGGCCGAGCGCGGTGGCGAACAGCGCTTCGGCGATGCCCGGGGCCACGACCGCCAGCGAGGTGTTCTTGGAGGACGCAATGGCGTGGAAGGAGTTCATGATGCCCCAGACCGTGCCGAACAGGCCGACGAAGGGCGAGACCGAACCGACCGAAGCGAGGAAGCCGAGATAACGCTCCAGCCGCTCCATCTCGCGGTCGATGGAGACGCGCATCACCTGGTTGATGCGAACCTGTAGCGAGCCCAGCCCCTTGGTGCCGCGTACCAGGCCGCGCTCGGTGGAGCGGCGCCATTCGCGCATCGCGGCGACGAACAGCACCGCCATCGGATGCTGCGGGCCGGCCATCGAGAGGCGGTCATACAGCGCATCCAGCGAACCGCCCGACCAGAAGTCGTTCTCGAACTTGTCGGTGTCGACGATGGTGCGGCGGATCTTGATCAGCTTGTCGAAGATAATCGCCCAGGACCAGAACGAGGCCAGGATGAGCATCAGCATGACGGCCTTGACGATCCAGTCGGCCTGAAGGAAGAGCGCCCAGAGCGAAAGATCGGTGGCGGCAGACGAGCCCCCGAGCTGCGCGGCGCTGACGGTCCTGTCCATAAGTTCGAATCCTTTGGCTAAGAGTTAACAGATCAAAGCGATAAATTTGGTGAAAGTGTGGCGAAAAGCGCCGCAACCGGCGGCGGCACCCGCCGCGCACGGCCTTTTGCGTCGATACAGGCCAGCTTGACCTCGGCCCGGACCAGCAGATCCTCGCCGCGCCAGACATCCTGCCCGAGCGTCAGGCTGGCACCGCGCAGTTCGGTCACAGCGGTTGTAACAACCAGCACCTCATGCAGCCGGGCCGGTTTCAGATAATCCACATGACAGCTCCGCACGGCGAAGGCGACGCCATTGTCGGCATCGATCAGGCTGCGCTGGTCGATGCCGTTCTGCAGCAGCAGGTCGGACCGGCCGCGTTCGATGAAGCGCAGGTAGTTGGCGTAATACACGATGCCGGCGGCGTCGGTATCCTCCCACTGCACCCGCACGGCATAACGATGCAGTTTTTCAGGCATCGTCATCGCCCAGAAGGTCTAGCTGATTGGTGCCAAGGCCTGCGGGCGGCGTCAGGCCGATATGGGCGAAGGCGGCCGGGGTCAGCAGGCGGCCGCGCGGCGTGCGCTGCAGGAAGCCCTGCTGAATGAGATAAGGCTCGATGATATCTTCCAGCGCGTCGCGCGGTTCCGACAGCGAGGCGGCGATGGTTTCGACCCCAACCGGACCGCCCGAGAAATCGCGGGCAATCGTGGTCAGATAGCGCCGGTCCATGGCATCCAGCCCGCGCGCATCGACTTCGAGCCGCAGCAGGGCCGCGTCGGCGGTGGCGGCATCCACCACTTTCGCCTTGGCATAGACGGCGAAGTCGCGCACCCGGCGCAGGAGTCGGCCCGCGACACGCGGCGTGCCACGCGCCCGGCGGGCGATCTCGCGGGCGCCGCTGGCGTCGAGGTCAAGGTCGAGAATACGGGCGCCGCGGCGCACGATCAGTTCGAGTTCTTCCACTTCGTAGAAATTCAGCCGCAGCGGAATGCCGAAGCGTTCGCGCAACGGCGTGGTCAGCAGCCCTGAGCGCGTGGTGGCGCCGACCAGCGTAAACGGCGGCAGGTCGATGCGCACGCTGCGCGCCGACGGCCCCTCGCCGATGATCAGGTCGAGCTGGAAATCCTCCATCGCCGGATAGAGGATTTCTTCCACGGCCGGATTGAGGCGGTGGATCTCGTCGATGAACAGCACGTCGCGCGCTTCCAGATTGGTCAGCAAGGCGGCGAGGTCACCGGCCTTGGCAATCACCGGACCGGAGGTGGCCTTGAAATTGACGCCGAGTTCGCGCGACACGATCTGCGCCAGCGTGGTTTTCCCCAGGCCCGGCGGGCCGTGGAACAGCACATGATCCAGCGCCTCGCCGCGCGCCTTCGCGGCCTGGATGAAGATATTCAGATTCTCGCGGGCACGGGCCTGGCCGATGAAATCGCCCAGCACCTGCGGGCGCAGATGCCGTTCGAGATCGTCGCCCTCGGCCCTGGCGCCGGACACCATTCTGGAAGCCTCGCTCATCGCGCCAGTTCCTTGAGCGCGGCGGGGATGAGCTGCTGCACATCTATTGGCTTACCAGGGGCCTTGTCGCCCAGATTGCGCGCCGCCGTCGTCACCGCACCGAAGGCATCGGCGCGCTTATAGCCGAGATTGACCAGCGCGGACAGCGCATCGGCCACCGGGCCGCCGGCAGTTTCGGCCACCGCTTCGGCGGAGGCCGCATTCGCCACCGGACCGAGCGCGATGCCGCCGACCTTGTCCTTCAGTTCGGTGATCAGGCGCACCGCCAGCTTGGGTCCGACACCGTCGCAGCGGTGCAGCGTCGCCTTGTCGCCGCTGGCGATGGCACGGAACAGGTCTTCGGGCGGCAGGGCCGACAGGATGGCGAGCGCCACCTTGGCGCCGACGCCCTGCACGGTCTGCAGCAGGTTGAACCAGCCGCGCTCGGCCTCCGAAAGGAAACCGTAGAGGTGGATATGATCCTCGCGCACATGCGTCTCGATATGCAGCCGCACGGCTTCGCCCGGCCGCGGCAGGCTGCGCAAGGTGCGCGCCGAGCAGAAGACCTGGTAGCCGACGCCGCTCACATCGAGGATGCAGGAAGTCTCGGCCACGGAATCGAGCAGCCCGCTGAGTTTCGCGATCATCGCGCGGTCCTCAGAAGTGCTGCTTCCGCGGTGCGGATCACCTTCGCGGTGGCGGCGTTATGCGCATGGCAGATGGCGACGGCGAGCGCATCGGCAGCGTCTGCGCCGCTGACATTGCAGCCGGGCAGCAGCCGCTTCACCATGGCGTGGACCTGGTCCTTGTCGGCGGCACCCGTGCCCACCACGGCCTTCTTGATCATGGTCGGCGCATATTCCGCCACCGGCAGACCGGCCTGCGCCGGCGCCAGCAGCACCACGCCGCGCGCCTGACCCAGTTTCAGCGTCGAGGCCGGATTCTTGTTCACGAAAGTCTCTTCCACGGCGGCGGCCTGCGGCTGCCAGTCCTGCAGCAGTTCCGTCAGCGCGTCATGCAGGCTGCGCAAACGGTAGGCCAGTTCATCGTCCGGGTTGCTGCGGATGGTGCCGTGCGCAACATGGCTCAGGCGGTTGCCCTCGGCATGGATGATGCCCCAGCCGGTCGCCCGCAGGCCGGGATCGAGACCGATGATGCGCATGGGTGAACCCAAACCGGATCCCTTTCGCGGCCGGGCCTTAACCGGCGAGCCGCTTCAGCTCGTCCTCCGAAATGTCGAAATTGGCGTAGACGGTCTGCACGTCGTCGCTGTCTTCCAGCACTTCGATCATCTTGAACAGCGTCTCGGCCTTGTCGCCCTCGACCGGCGTGGTGGTCTTGGGCTTCCATACCAGCTTGGCCGATTTCGGCTCGCCAAACGTCTTTTCCAGCGCCTCGCGCACCGCGGCGAAATCGTCCTGTGCGCAGGTGACGCTGTGGCCGTCCTCATCCGACTGCACATCCTCGGCGCCGGCTTCCAGCGCGCCCTCGAACAGCGCTTCGGCCGAAGCCGCAGCGGCCGGAAAGACGATCTCGCCAACGCGGTCGAACATGAAGGCGACCGAATTGGTCTCGCCTAGCGCGCCACCGTTCTTGGAGAAGGCGGCGCGCACTTCGCCCGCCGTACGGTTGCGGTTGTCGGTCAGGGCTTCCACGATCACGGCGACGCCGCCGGGGCCGTAACCCTCGTAGCGCACCTCTTCGTAATTGTCGGCGGCATCATTGCCGGCGCCGCGCTTGATCGCGCGCTCGAGCGTGTCCTTCGACATGTTGGCGACCCGGGCGGCCTGGATGGCGGCGCGGAGCCGCGGATTGGCTGCCGGATCGGGCTGGCCGCTGCGTGCCGCCGTGGTCAGTTCGCGGATCAGCTTGGTGAAAACCTTGGCGCGCTTGGCATCCTGCGCGCCCTTGCGATGCATGATGTTTTTAAACTGGGAATGGCCGGCCATGGACGAACCTGATGAAAGCGTGAAAAACCGAGCGAATCGGGCATGTTTATCATATTTCGGCGGCTTTATCTGCCGATGCCCGAAAGGGTTGCCCGGATACTGCCGCCGCCGGTGAAAAGCAAGCCGGCCCGTGACGGCCGGACATGGCACATTCCACCTGCCGGACCGGTCGCGCGCTGCGATTGCACAGCTCCCGTCACGGCGATAAACTTTGCGGCTTCCGCTACGGCACCCGCCGGAGGAATGGGGTATTCCAAAAAAATTTCCCATGTTTTCAATAGATTAACGGATGGAGTCAGGCCGACTCGCATGATGGATCTCATGCAAACCGCCACCGCCGCGGCGCTGGCCCGCCAGCCTGTCACCGGCAGCGGCCTGCCCGGCTATCCGCAATCGGAGTTGCTGACCCGCGCGCATCTGCTCTGGCTGGAGGCGCGCGGCAGCGCCGAGATGCCGGCGCGCCGGCACATCCCGGCCACGGCCCTGGAGCTTCTGGCGGGGCAGCTGCTGGTCTTCGGCGTCGAGCGCGCGCCGCTCGATTTCCGCTATCTCGAAATCGGCAGCCGCATGCGCGAGCTGAGCAACGACGATTACACCGGGCGGCGCCTGAGTGAAATTCCGCACCAGCGCCCGCCCAGCCTGGTCTGGGATCACCTGACCGCGGCGATGGATGCCCGCGCGCCGGTGCGCGCCGTCCTGCCTTATGTCGGCCGCAACCGCGACGTCAGCAGCATTTTCCATATCGTCCTGCCGCTGGCCGATGACGGCGAGACGGTGGACCGCCTGCTGGTCTGCATCGAACTTGCGTCCGGTACCGCGCCGGGGGTCCGGCTGCGGGACGGCACACATCCGTTCACCCAACTCGGCTGAGCGCAAATTTCCGGATACCCTTACTATGGGTTGAGCGGAATCCGCTTTTGCGTCCGCACAATCCCTGAGACACTTGCGGCTGACAGGAGCCCGATGTGTCGACCATGCGCGACCTGCTGCTGCGCCGGCAGGCAACGCCGGTTCTGCTGCTGGGATACGACTACTGGGAGAGCAAGCGCCGCGGGCGCGCCATGCCCGCACGCGCCAATCTCGACCCGATCGAGATGAAGGCGTTTCTGCCGCATATCGTGCTGACCGACGTGCTGCATCATGCCGCGCCGCATCTGCCGCTCGACTTCCGCTACCGCCTGATGGGCACGGCAGTGGATGCGCATATGTCGCGGCGCTTCACCGGGCTGCGTCTGAGCGAACTGCCGGCGCAGCAGCCGGGCAGCCAGATGTGGCAGAATTTCACCGAGGTGGTGGAGCAGCGCCAGCCGCGCTTCCACCGCGTTCCCTATGTCGGGCCGCACAAGGATTTTCTTTCGCTGATCGATCTCGTGCTGCCGCTGTCCGACGACGACCACACGGTCGTCATGTTGATCTCGCTGGTGGATTTCATCCCGCGCCAGGTCAACCCGTCGCCGGGGCGATAACTGGCGCGACGGCAGTGATAGCCCCCTAGGGTCATCGCTGAAATTTAGGATGCACTTTCACCCGTTTCGTGCCACTTTCCCGCTCGTCACCCCTTCCCAGCACAGCATCTGTCAGGATTGCCCGCCGCGCATGACCGCGTTGGATCTGGAGTCGGCCACACCGCGCCTGCGGCAGGCCTTCGATTACTGGACCGCAAAGCGCGGCAGCCGGCCGATGCCCGCACGCGCCGATCTCGAGCCGGCCGAGATCAAGCCACTGCTGCCGTATCTGGTGCTGATGGATGTGCTGCGCGATGCCAAGCCGGGCTGGCCACTCGATTTCCGCTATCGCCTGCTCGGCACCGTCACCGACGCGATGATGAATGCGCGCTATACTTGGAAATGCATGAGCGAACTGCCGCACCAGCAGCCCGACAGCCGGATCTGGCAGAATCTGGAACGTGTGACGACCACGCGCCTGCCGCATATCAGCCGCGTGCCCTATGTGGGACCGCATAAGGATTTCATGTCGGTGGTCGATCTGGTGATGCCGCTGTCATCCGATGGCGAGACCGTGAACATGCTGTTCTGCATCATCGATTTCGTGCCGCGCGAACGCAGCTTTTAATCCAGCGCGTGCCGCACGGCCCGGCGCAGGGCCGGCAGCGTCTCGGCGGCAAACCACGGCTGCTTTTTCTGCCAGCCGAGATTGCGCCAGCTTGGATGCGGCAACGGGAAAAGCGCATCCGGCAGATACTCCCGGAAGCGCTGCACCGTCTCCGTCATCGTCTTCCCCTGCCGGCCGGCAAGGTAATGCTTCTGCGCATACTGCCCGACCAGCAGGGTGAGCCGGATGCCGGGCAGATGTGCCAGCAACCGGTCGTGCCAGCGCGGCGCACATTCCGGCCGGGGCGGATTGTCGCCACCTTTCGGGTCGACGCCGGGATAGCAGAAGCCCATCGGCATGATGGCGATGCGTGTATCGTCGTAAAAATCTTCCCGCTGCATATCCAGCCAGCCGCGCAGCACATCGCCGCTGCGGTCGTTCCACGGGATGCCGCTCTCATGCACTTTGGTGCCGGGCGCCTGGCCGATGATCAGCAATCTGGCGCTGCGCTGCATGCGCACCACGGGGCGCGGGCCGAGCGGTAGATGGGTGGCGCAGAAGCTGCAGCCACGAACCTCTTTCAGCAGCGCACTGAAGCTGCTGGTCATACAGGTCTCAGATATCGGCCTGCGACAGACGTCCGCCGAGACGCAGCGGCGCGATCCTGGTCGCCAGCCCGGTGCGGTCGTCGGTTTCGACATAGACGGCACACAGCGTGCCTTCGCCATTGGCCGGCTCGAACCGGCCGCCGGGAATCTTGCGGGTGAAACGGTTGAGCGGCTCGGTCTTTTCCATGCCGATCACCGAATTGTAGTCGCCGCACATGCCGGCATCGGTCTGATAGGCGGTGCCGCCGGGCAGGATCTGTGCATCCGCCGTGGGGACATGGCTGTGCGTGCCGCAAACGAGAGATGCGCGACCATCGCAGAAATGGCCCATGGCCATCTTCTCCGACGTCGCCTCGCCATGAATGTCGACGATGACGGCATCGACGCCGGCACCCAGCCGGTATTTCGAAAGCTCGCCGTCGACGGCCGCGAAGGGATCGTCGAGCGGATCCATGAAGATGCGGCCCATCACCTGCACCACCAGCACCTTCTTGCCGCTGTTCAGCGTGTAGACCGCCGCGCCCTTGCCGGGCGTGCCCTTGGGATAGTTCAGCGGCCGCAGCAGCTTCGGGTCGGAATTGATATAGCCCAGCGTCTCGCGCTGGTCCCAGGCATGGTTACCCAGCACGATCACATCGACGCCGGCGGCATAGAATTCTTCGCAGATCTTGCCGGTGATACCGAAACCGGCCGCGGCGTTTTCGCCATTCACCAGCACGAAATCGAGACCGAGCCGGCTGCGCAGCTCGGGCATGCGCTGGATCACCGCGTCGCGGCCCGACCGGCCAACCACATCGCCGCAATAGAGAAATTTCATTCGCCCTGTCTTTCGCCGTCAAACCTGAGCGCACCACGTTCGGTCACGGCCCAGTCCAGTCGTTCATCATGCGCCGCATGCGGCAATTCTGCCACCTGCTGTACCGCGAAGGCATAGCCCACGGCCAGTATCTTCTTGTCCACAACCGCCCGCAGGCCCTGCAGGGTCGCGTCGTAATAGCCGCCGCCCATGCCCAGCCGATAGCCGTCGCGATCGAATCCGACCAGCGGCACCAGCAGGATATCGGGCACCAGCGGCGTGGCATGCGCGGCCGGTGCCGGAATGCCGTAGGCGCCGGCGGGTGGCAGTTCGGCCAGATCGTCGCAGAGCCGGAACTGCAGCAGCCGGCTGCCGCTTTGCACGGCCGGCAGCACGATCATCGCGCCCTTGCGCTGCAGCTGTGCCAGCAATGGCCGGGGATCGAGTTCATCCTCCATCGGCCAGTAGCCCGCCACCACCTGGCCAACCCCGACCGGGATTGCCGCCATGAAGCGGTCGGCGGCGAGCGCGGCAATCGCCGCGCCGTTCGCACCATCGTTCGCCCGCGCGGCCTCGGCGCGACGCGCCTTCAGCTTGGCGCGCAGGCTGGCCTTGCGGCGGTCGAGATCGGGGTCGCCAGTGGACACGTCGGGGCTGATCCCATCGGGAGCGCTGCAGGGGAGAAAGTGGACGGGCCCACCATGGGCCGTGAAGTATGAACTAACCTCTGTGGCCTGGCGTACCAGGTGGGCGCCGTATGATCGAGACCACGGCCTCGGCAGTGACAGCTCCCATAGAGATGAGCATTGGCCCCAGGGTTATGTAAACCCACGCACCGGGCAGCACCCGTCCACGCCTATATTTAGGTGCTCTCCAGCCGCGCGGCAATGTCTTCGAGCCGTTTTGCCAGCCCGACCAGTGCATCTCCGCCCTCGGTGGCGGTTTTCTGCTCGGTCTGCATGGCACTTACGGCCTGTCGCATCTCGGCCACGTCGCGCTGCGCCTGCTCCAGATCGTCGGCCAGGGTGAGCGCCGTCATCAGCATCAGCCGCGCCTCGCCCACCTGGCCGACCAGGGCGGCCAGTTCGCGCACGCGTTTGTCGAGCACCTGCGACAGGCGGCGGACCTGGTCCTCCTCGCCATCGTCGCAGCCGACCTCGTACAGCCTGTTATTGACGGTGACATTCACCAGCGCCATTGCCACCTCCGCTTAATGTTGTGCCCGTGGGCTGTCCTGGCTGTCGAGCGCCTGGCGCAGCCGCGCCATCGTCGCTTCCAGCCTTGCGGCAATGCCCGACTGGAAAGCCTGCATCTCGTCGCGGCTGGCGCAGGCCGCCGCCAGTTCGGCCTTCAATGCCGCCAGATCGCCCTGCGGCAAACCTGAGACCTCCATCATCGGGATCGCCCTGGCCGTCACATCGCGGACGGCTGCTAGTTCGCCGCGCAGGCTGTCGATTTCCGCCTTCAGCACGGCGATCTCGTTGTCGCGCGCGGCCAGCTCGGCGGCATGCGCGGCCGATGCGTCTTCTGCCGGTGCAGACTCCGGCGCGGTTTCGGCTGCAATCTGGAACTGCGCCAGCTCGGCCCGCAGCGCATCGACCAGGGCGGCGCGTTCGCGCAGACCATCCGCCTCGTCTCGCGCCGCCTGCAGGTCGTCGCGCAGCGCCTTCAGGTCGCCGGCCATCAGCCCATGCTGTTCGGAGAGCCGGCGGAAGGCTTCCGCGCGCTGGCCCAGCGCCGCATCCAGACGGCGGATCGCCTGTTCCATCGCGGCAATGGCTGCGGGTATTCCGGTCTGTGTCAAATAGACCTGCCTGACGCTTGGGGTTGGTGAGTGAAGTTGATATGGAAGATAAACTTCGCGCGCCCCCCACGCAACCGCACACGCCGCCTTACTCATGCCTGAATCGTTTCCGATGATCGCCGATCCGTGGTTTTACGCTGCGGCTTTCCCCGCCGTGCTGATCACCGGCATGAGCAAGGGCGGATTCGGCCCCGGCACCAGCCTGATCGCCCTGCCGCTGCTGGCACTGGTGCTGCCGCCGATCCAGGCCGCCGCGATCATGCTGCCGGTGCTCTGCGCCATGGACCTGGCCGGCCTGTGGGGCTTCCGCGGCAAATGGGACCGCCGCAACATGAAGATCATCCTGGCCGGCGCAATGATCGGCATTGCCATCGGCACGGCCACAGCCGGCTATGTCAGCGACCGTGGCGTGCAGATCATCGTCGGCGCCGTCGCGGTGGCGTTTGCCCTGCAGAAATGGCTGAAACGCGGCGCGGACGCGCCGACGCAGCCCGATACGCTGAAGGGCCTGTTCTGGAGCGCCTGTTCCGGCTTCACCAGCTTCATCGCCCATGCGGGCGGGCCGCCGCTGCAGGTCTATCTGCTGCCGCAGCGGCTGGATAAAACCATTTTCGTCGGCACCACGATCATCTTCTTCGCCGTGGTGAATTACGTGAAGCTGATCCCCTACTGGTGGCTGGGACAGTTCGCGCCGGGCAACCTGGCGACCAGTGCGGTGCTGGTGCCGGTGGCCGTCGGCGGCGTCTATCTCGGCATGTGGCTGCACCACAAGATGAGCGACGTGCTGTTCTACCGCATCGTTTACATCTTCGTCTTCATTGTCGGCCTGAAGCTGCTCTATGACGGGTCCGGGCTGAAACTGCTGTAAAGGTAAATGGTCCCCGGACTGGCTATTTCACGGCTTTCGCCGGTAAAGCCGGGCTGTTGCCGCAGATACCGGGTTTGCTCTAGCTTGGCGCGCAAGCAGGGGAACACGCCAGATGACCAGCATTTACGATCGCGATCTCGACAAGAACCAGGCCAATTACGAGCCGCTCTCGCCGCTCAGCTTCCTGCGCCGCACCGCCGAGGTTTTCCCCGACCATCTCGCCGTGATTCACGGCAGGCTGCGCTACAGCTATCGCGAACTTTACGACCGCTGCCGCCGGCTCGCCTCGGCGCTGGAAAAGCGCGGCATCGGACGCGGCGACACCGTGGCGATCATGGCGCCGAACACGCCGGCACATCTGGAGGCACATTTCGGCATCCCCGCCACCGGCGCGGTGATCAACGCGATCAACACCCGGCTGGACGCCGCCGCCATCGCCTTCATCCTCGATCATGGCGAAGCGAAAATCCTGTTCACCGATCGCGAATACAGCGCCGTGGTGAAGCAGGCCGTGCATATGGCGAGCAACAAGCCGGTGGTGATCGACATCGACGATCATCTGTGCAGCACCGGTGAGCTGTTCGGCGAGATCGAATACGAGGCGTTTCTGCAGACCGGCAATCCGGACTGGCAGTGGCGTGGCATAGGCGATGAATGGGATGCCATCTCGCTCGGCTATACCTCGGGCACCACCGGCAACCCCAAGGGTGTGGTGACGCATCATCGCGGCGCCTATCTGAACGCGGTCGGCAATGCCGTGACCTGGAATCTGCCCAAGCATCCGCGCTATCTGTGGACGCTGCCGATGTTCCATTGCGACGGCTGGTGCTTCCCCTGGACCATCACCATGCTGGCCGGCGTGCATGTCTGCCTGCGCAAGGTCGATCCGGCGCTGGTCTTCGACAGCTTCCTGACCCATGGCGTGACACATTTCTGCGGTGCGCCCACCGTGCTGACCATGCTGATCAATGCACCCGATGACGTGAAGGCGAAGCTGAAGCCGGGCGTGAAATGCATGACGGCCGGCGCGGCACCTCCGGCGGCGGTGCTGGCGGCGATGGAGAAGATGGGCTTCGACGTCACCCATGTGTATGGGCTGACCGAGGTCTACGGCCCTGCCGTGGTCTGCGACTGGCATGCAGCCTGGGACAGCCTGCCGCTGCCCGAAAAGGCCGCGATGAAGGCGCGCCAGGGCGTGCGCTACCATGTGGAAGAAGACGTCACGGTACTCGATCCGCAAACCATGCAGCGCGTGCCGGAAGACGGCGAAACCATGGGCGAGATCATGTTCCGCGGCAATATCGTGATGAAGGGCTATCTGAAAAACCCGAAGGCGACGCAGGAGGCCTTTGCCGGCGGCTGGTTCCATTCCGGCGATCTGGGCGTGCTGCATCCCGGCGGCTACATGCAGATCAAAGACCGCTCGAAGGACATCATCATCTCGGGCGGCGAGAATATCTCCACCATCGAAGTCGAAGGCGTGCTCTACATGCATCCCGATATCGTCGAGGCGGCCGTGGTGGCGCGGCCGGACGAGCATTGGGGCGAGACGCCCTGCGCCTTCGTCACGCTCCGCAACGGCGCCGCGGCGACGGCAGACGAGATCATCGCCTTCTGCAAGGAGCGGCTTGCGAAGTTCAAGGTGCCCAAGACCGTGGTGTTCAGCGAATTGCCGAAAACCTCGACGGGCAAGATTCAGAAATTCGAGCTGCGCGAGCGGGCGCGCGCGCTGAAATGATCAGCGCGCGGCAGCAACCTCTATGCGCTGCGTGATATCTCTTCTTTGAGTTTGAGTTTTTCGCGTTTGAGCTGGGTGACGCGGACTTGATCGGGCAGGGGGCGGTGACTCTCATCATCGATCGCCGCTTGCAGGGCATGATGTTTTTCGATGAGAGTGTCGAGATGCGCCGGATTGTTCATCGCAGGCTCCTCCTTCCGGTTTGGAGCGCGCTACCCAGTTCGACTGCGGTCGCCCTGACAAAGGCGCGACCGCATCGGTGCGCGCCTGTAAATTATCTAAGCACTGCCCCTTCGCTTTGTCAGCCCCAAAGAAAATAAATTCTCCAGCCAGCGAGTCACCCGTATGCGCCGCATACAGAAAGCCTCTCCCAAAACGGCCGTTAAGCGTACAACCGGCAAAGCCGCGCTTCCCACCGTGCGCGTCAGGAAACGCAGCCAGGCCGCCACAAAGACGGGGCAATTCGCAACCGCAGCAATGCGTGCGCCCGCGCAACGTCGCCTCGTGGTCGGTATCACCGGCGCCTCGGGCGTGATTTACGGCATCCGACTTCTGGAAGCGCTCAAAGGCAGCGGTATCGAGTCGCATCTCATTCTCAGCCGCGCCGCCGAAATGACCATCGCCTATGAAACCGCCCATGCGGTGAAGGACGTGAAAGCGCTGGCGCATACCGTCTATCCGGTCGGCGATATCGGCGCGGCGATTTCCTCGGGCTCATTCCAGACGCTGGGCATGGCGATCCTGCCCTGTTCGATGAAAACGCTGGCCGAAATCGCCACCGGCGTCACCACCACGCTGCTGTCGCGCGCCGCCGACGTGACCCTGAAGGAGCGCCGCCGGCTGGTGCTGGTGCCGCGCGAAACGCCGCTGCATCTGGGTCATCTGCGCAATATGACCGCGGCGACCGAGATGGGCGCGATCATCGCGCCGCCGATGCCGGGCTTCTATGCGCAGCCGCAGAGCCTCGACGATCTGGTGAACCATACCGTTGGCCGCGTGCTCGATCTCTTCGGGCTGGATGCCGGCCTGGTGAAACGCTGGACCGGACGGCCTGCAGGTTAGCTGAAGGCGGCCTTCAGCAAATCGGCGCCAAGCTGCAGCGCCTGCTGATCTTTCGGCGCGAGACGCTCCAGATAGGCCGCCAGATGTGCGGCGGCCGCCTCGATCTCGTCGTCGCGGTCGGGCGGGCTCTTTGCGCTGCGCTGCCCCGGCCCGACCCGGCTGGCCGCCGCCAGCCAGACCTGCGCCACCTGCTCCAGTTTCAGTTCCAGCGCCTTGATCTCGGCATAGAGCGCGCCGGCGGTCGGCTCAATCTCGCCCAGCGCTTTCAGGGCGCGCCTTGCCTCGCGCAGCGGCTGCAGAACCGCATTGACCGGGGCGACGGCGGCCTCCACCCGTTCCAGTTCGGCATCGGCCCAGCCGGCATAGCCGCACCGCGCCCGCCAGAAGCCGAGCAGCAGCAGGTTCACATCGGCGCCGCAGCGGTCCTGCAACCCCAGGCAGGCGGCAGCCGCGCCGGGGCGGTCGTAGAGGCTGAGGGAAAAGGCCCAGAATCCGGGCTGGCCAGCCTGCGCCGGAGCACCCCCTATGGTCCCTGTGTCAGAGTCGGTCATCCATGCTATGCTAGCGGGGTTTCCGGGTTTTTGGGTAGGCCGAGCAGCAGAATGAATTTTCCGGGTCCGATCGATACCGAGGATTTGCAGCGCAAGCTGGCCGATCTGCGCGCCGAACACCGGGATCTCGACGATGCGATCGCCACGCTGGCCGAACAGCCGAGCCTGAACCTGATCCAGATCCAGCGCATGAAAAAGCGCAAGCTGGCGCTGAAGGATCAGATCACCCGCATCGAAAACCTGCTGATTCCCGACATCATCGCCTAGCGCTTGCCATAGGCGCCGCGGATTTCCTCCGCCAATGCCACGGCCGGCACCGAGAGCTGCCGGCCTTTCAGCCGCAGGAAGCCGATCTGGCGGTTGATCGTCGGGCCGGTCAGCGGCCGCATGGTCAGCCGGTCCGAGGCGAACATCGAAAAGGTCAGCGCCGGCAGGGCCGTGACGCCGAGCCCGGCCGAGACCAGGGCGATGCAGGAGGCGATCTGCTCGACCTCGAAGCGCGGCTGCAGCGCGAAATCGGCCTGCAGCAGCACGGCATCGGCGAGCCGGCGCACGGAAGTCGAACCGGCCATCGCCACATAGGCATGACCTTCCAGCGCGCTCCAGGGCAGCGCGCCTTTCCCTTTCGCCAGCACATGATCGTCGCGGCAAACCAGATGGATGCGGTCCGCGCCAATCTCGTCATAGGCCAGCGCGGCGGTTTCGGCGATCCGCGTGGTGACGGCGAAATCGGCCAGGCCGTCGGCCACCATCGTCACCGCGCGTTCATGCATCACGTCGCGAATTGCCACATCGATGCCCGGGTATTTGCGCTGCAACTGCATCAGAGCGCGCGGCAGGATCGAGGCGGCGACCGACGGCAGCACGGCGATGGTGAGCCGGCCATGCAGCCCGTCGGCGCGTTCGGCCACGCCCTGCATCGCCACCTTGAAATTTCGCAGCAGGTCTTCCGCCACCGCAAACAGATGCCGGCCGTCCGCCGTCGGCTGCACGCTGCGCGTGGTGCGGTCGAACAGCGTCAGGCCCAGTTCCGCCTCGATCTTGCGGATCGCTGCGCTCAGCGCCGGTTGCGAGATGCGCAGCTTTTCGGCCGCCTGTGTGAAGCTGCCCTCGCGCATCGTGGCAGTGAAAAGTTCGAGCTGGCGCAGCGTGAGATTTATAGACATAGCTTATAATTCCATATTTCTTATATATTGGACGTTATAGGTCACTCTTGGCAGTTTGTCCCGCGAGGAAACACGGGACAGGCGGATGCCAGCCACCACAGTTCATATCGGAGCGGGAGCGGGTTTTGCCGGCGACCGGCCGGGTGCCGCCGTCGCGGTGGCCGAAGCGCTCGCTGTGGCAAGTCAACAGGGCATCCCCGCTTTCCTGATTTTCGAGATGCTGGCCGAGCGCACGCTGGCACTGGCGCAGCTAGATCGGCGCCGCGATCCCGATGCCGGCTACAGCGCCAATCTCGCCGCCCTGGTGCAGCCGGTGCTGAAGCTCTGTCTGCAGAACAACATCCGCATCGTCGGCAATTTCGGTGCGGCCAATCCGGCCGCCGCCGCCCGTCGGCTGCAGGCGATGGCGCGCGAAGTCGGTTTTCCAGATGCGAAGATCGCTGTTGTCACCGGCGACGATCTCAGCGCGCGCCTGACCCCTGCCGAACTGACCGCGCGTGAAACAGACGGTGCATTGCTCAGGGGCCGCACCGATATCGTCGCGGCCAATGCCTATCTCGGCGCGCAGCCAATTGCGCAGGCGCTGGCGGCTGGCGCGCAGATCGTCGTCACCGGTCGCGTCGCCGATCCGGCCCTGGTACTGGGCGCGCTGGCACAGGCCTTCGGCTGGGACTGGAATGACTGGGACCGGCTGGCGGCGGGGACTCTCGTCGGCCATCTGCTGGAATGCGGCCCGCAGGTGAGCGGCGGCTATTTCGCCGATCCGGGCTTCAAGGACGCGCCCGATCTGGATCGGCTGGGCTATCCCATCGCCGAGGTGAAAGCCGACGGCACGGCGATCATCACCAAGCCGGCCGGCAGCGGTGGCGTGGTGGATCTGCGCACGGTGAAGGAACAGATCCTTTACGAAATCCACGATCCCGCCGCGTATCTGACGCCCGATGTGATCCTCGACCTGACGAATGTCGATCTGGCACAGCAGGGACCGGACCGCGTGGCGGTGACCGGCGCACGCGGCCATGCTCGGCCCGAGACGTTGAAGGCCACCGTCTGTTTCGAATCTGGCTGGTTCGCCGAAGCCGAGATTTCCTATGCCGGACCGAATGCCACGGCACGTGCGCGCCTGGCCGTCGACATCATCCGCAAACGCCTGGCGGTGTCGCAGCCCGATCTCGGCATTCGCGCCGACATCATCGGCGTGGTCAGCAGCTTCGGCGACAGCGCCGGCAGCGACCTCGCCATGGCAGGCAGGGAAAGCGACGATGTGCGGGTGCGTTTCGCCGCGCGCCATGCCGATCCGGACATCGCAAAGCTGCTGCTGGCAGAAGTGGAGGCGCTATACGTGGCCGGGCCGGCCGGCGGCGGCGGCGTACGGCGGCATCTGGTACCACAGCTGGCCAGTGCCTCCTGCCTGATCGAGCGTGAGCTGGTGCAGCCCG
>JAEYSS010000178.1 GCA_023434425.1 Pseudomonadota bacterium
GACGGCTTTGTGGAAGCGTCAGAAACTGCCCGGATAGTTGCCGCCATCCAGCAGCACATTCTGGCCGGTGAAATAGGCTGCCTGCACCGAGCAGAGGAAAGCACAGACCTGACCGAACTCTTCCGCCGTGCCGAAACGGCCGGCCGGAATGGTGCCGGCCTGCTTGACGATCTCGGCTTCCAACTCGTCGCCCTGCTTCTTGCTGGCAGCACCGATGGTCTGCTTCAGCCGGTCGGTCAGGAAGCGGCCGGGCAGCAGGTTGTTGATGGTGATGCCGTCCTTCGCCACCTGGCGCGACATGCCGGCCATGAAACCGTGCAGGCCCGACCGCGCACCGTTCGACAGACCGAGCACCGGGATCGGCGCCTTCACGGCGCTGGAGGTGATATTAACGATGCGGCCAAACTTGCGCGCGGCCATCCTGTCGACCACCGCCTTGGCCAGCAGGATCGGCGTGATCATGTTGGCATCCACCGCCTTGATCCAGTGCTCGCGGTCCCAGTCATGGAAATCGCCCGGCGGCGGACCACCCGCGTTGTTGACCAGGATGTCGATCTCACCCGCCGCGGCCAGCGCCTCGTTGCGGCCGGCTTCGGAGGTGATGTCGCCGGGCACTGTCTTCACCGTCACGCCCGGCGCGGCTGCGCGGATCTGCTTGGCGGCGGCTTCCAATGTTTCAGCGCCGCGGGCGGTGATCGTCACGTGGACGCCTTCTTTCGCCAGCTCCATGGCACAGCCAAGGCCGAGGCCTTTGCTCGCGGCGCAGACCAGCGCGTTGCGACCCTTGATGCCGAAATCCATCGCTTCACTCCCTTATGCAATCCGTCGAACAGACATAGCGCCATCAGGCGGCATGTTCCAGCATCGCCCGCAGCAGAACGTTGCAGCCCGCTGCCAGATCGGATGGGGTGGCTGCCTCCACCTCGTTATGGCTGATGCCGTCGGCGCAGGGCACGAAGATCATGGCGGTCGGCGCCACGCGGCTGATATAGCCGGCATCGTGGCCCGCGCCCGAAGTGATGTCGCGCCAGGTATAACCGCCCTCTTCCGCCGCCCTGCGTACGGCGCCGATACAGCCGTCGTCGAAATGGGACGCCGGCGAATGCCAGATTTCCCGACATTCGGCCTGCAGACCGAGTTCGGTGCAGATTTCGGCGCAGGCATTGCTCAGCGCCGCCGTCATCTTCAACAGTTCCGCGTCGGAGGGGTGACGGAGATCGACGGTGAAGAACACGCTGCCGGGGATGGTGTTGCGCGAATTTGGCATCACCCTGACCAGACCGACCGTACTGACTCCCGGCTGGTGATCGAGCGCGATCTGGTGAACGCGGTCGACGATACGGGCACAGCCCAGCATGGCATCCCTGCGCCGCGGCATCGGCGTGGTGCCGGCATGGCTGTCGGTGCCAGTGACGGTGACCTCGAACCAGCGCATGCCCTGGATGCCCTGTACGACGCCAATGGTTTTCTGCTCGGCCTCCAGGATCGGGCCCTGCTCGATATGCGCTTCGAAAAAGGCCTTGAAACCGCGCCCGCCGACCGGCTGATCGCCGGCATAGCCGATGCGCTTCAGCTCGTCGCCGATGGTCCTGCCATCCAGATTGGCGCGGCTCAAACCGTAGTCCACAGTGAAGGCACCGGCAAAAACGCCTGACGACACCATGGCCGGGGCGAATCGCGAGCCTTCCTCGTTGGTCCAGACCGAGACTTCGACCGGCGCCTCGGTTTCAAATTTATGGTCGTTGAGCGTGCGGATCACTTCCAGCCCGGCCAGCACGCCATATACGCCGTCGAACTTGCCGCCCGTGGGCTGGGTGTCGAGATGGCTGCCGGTCACCACCGGCGGCAGGTCGTTATTCCGGCCGGCGCGACGGGCAAAGATATTGCCCATCCGGTCGATACTGATGCTGCAGCCGGCATCGCGGCACCATTGCACGAACAGGTCGCGGCCCTGCCGGTCGAGATCGGTCAGCGCCAGCCGTGCGCAGCCGCCTTTCGGCGTGGCGCCGATCTTCGCCATCTCCATCAGGCTGTCCCACAGACGGTCCTGATTGATGCGGATGTTGGGCGCCTCAGCCATGTCGCACTACTCGGCCGCGGTGGGTTTCCGCACCACGCCCCAATCGGCGAGCGCCTGCTCGCCGCCTTCACCGCGCACAGGCGGCTTGCTCGCGAAGCCGCCGGGCGTGCGCGAGAAGCGCGGTGCCGGCGCCGGCTGGACCACACCGTCAGGCGCGGCGAAAGTCCCGCGCGCTACCATATGCCGATGTTTTGGCGCCTCTTCCAGTCCCAGCACCGGCGCAAAGCAGATATCGCTGCCTTCCATGATGGCACACCATTCGTCGCGGCTTTTCGTTCTGAACGCGGCGGCAATGGCAGCGCGTAAACTCGGCCAGCGTTTGCGGTCGTGCTGTTTCGGCAGGATGACGGGATCGAGGCCGAGTTTCTCGATCAGTTCGACGTAGAACTTGCCTTCGATCGAGCCAATGGCGACAAAGCCGCCATCGCGACATTCATAGCTGTCATACCAGGGCGCGCCGCCGTCCAGCATATTGGCGCCACGCGTATCGCTCCACAAACCCGCGCCTTTCAGGCCATAGAACAGCGTCATCAGCGAGGCCGCGCCATCCACCATGGCTGCATCGATCACCTGGCCCTTGCCGGACTGCTGCCGCTCGTAGAGTGCAGCCAGAATGCCCATGGCGAGATAAAGCGAACCGCCGCCGAAATCGCCGACCAGATTGAGAGGCGGCACCGGTTTGCCGTTGCTGTTGCCGATGGCATGCAGCGCGCCGGTCAGCGCGATGTAGTTGATGTCGTGACCGGCAGCCATCGCCATCGGCCCCTCCTGGCCCCAGCCAGTCATGCGGCCGTAGACCAGCTTCGGATTCTTCGCCAGCGCCACATCGGGGCCGAGCCCCAGCCGCTCCATCACGCCGGGCCGGAAGCCTTCGATCAGCACATCGGCTTTGCCGATCAGGTCGAGCACCAGCGCAATGGCCTGCGCATCCTTCAGATCGAGTGCCAGTGAGCGTTTGCCACGACCGAGCAGTTCGTATTTCGGCTCGACCGGCAGACCTAGGTCGACATCGCCGGTGCGGTCGATGCGCAGCACATCGGCGCCGAGGTCGGCCAGCAGCATACCGCAGAACGGCGCCGGGCCGATGGCCGGCATTTCGATGACTTTGAGTCCCTGAAGAGGCCCGTGGCTGCTCTTGGTCATTTCTTGTCCTTAGGTTTCCACTCCGTGGTCGGCAGCCCGGCCTTTTTCCAGGCACCGAAACCGCCCTCGATATGCGCGATCTTTTCGAGCCCCATATCCTTCGCCGTCTTGGTAGCGAGCGCCGAGCGCAATCCACCCGCGCAGAAGAAAATAAACTGCTTGTCCTCGGCGAAAACCGGCTTGTGGTACGGACTCTCCGGGTCAATCCAGAATTCCAGCATGCCGCGGGTGGCATGGAAGGCTCCCGGGATCATGCCATCGCGCTCCAGTTCGCGCGGGTCACGAATATCGACGAGCACGACATCGGGCCTGTTGTATTGCTTTGCTGCCTGCTCCGGCGTCAGCGTGACGATCTCGGCCATTGCCTCGTCGAGCATGGCCTTGTAGCCCTTGCGCATTGCGTTCCTCCGCTTGCTGTTGAGGAGCAGTATAGGTCAGTCGCGGAAACCGAGCCAAGAGCGGTCGAAGTGCGGTATCGGCAGCGGCGGCGCCAGCCTGAGCTGCCAGGTCCAGCCGGCTTCCGTTACGGCATCGCGCACCGCGACCAGCAGGGCATCGTCGCTGTCTATCAGAAGTGTGTTGTTGTGCCAGCGTTTTGGCGGCGGCGGTGCAGCGCCCAGCCGTTCCGCTTCGCCGCTGCGGCCTACCAGCGGCAATGCAGTCACCACATTGCGTTCGCGGTCGAATACGAGGTCGAGACCTGTCAGCCAGTCACGCCCGGCCAGCAGGCCGAGATCGCGCTGCCGCAGATCCTCGCCATGGCCGGCGATCATCATGCCACCGGGCCGTAATGTGACGGCGACGCGCTGGCCACCGGCATCCAGCGCAGAGAGCCGCATCCGCAGTTCGCTGGTGCTGACCGGCGCGCGCGCAGCTTCGTGTTGCGCGGCAAGTTCGAAGCAGCGGCCAGCACCGACCAGCAGCAGGGCGAGCCAGAGCACCATCACCGCGCCATGGCCGGCGCGACTGTGCAGCAGACGCAGCGGGCCGGGGAACCGACGTGCGCGCAGAGCAGGGATAGCGTGGCGGCGGCGCGCCAGCGCTGCGCTGTCGGGGCCATAGAAGGCGAACAGCGTGTCGCCGATCACCAGCCACTGGCCGCGCGCGTATCCCTTTTTCTCGCCGCTGCCCTCGGTCTGGAACGACACCCCGGCATCGGCATATTCGACGCCCGCGGCAGCGAAGCTGCCGAACCTTTGCTCGGCCGCGGCTTCAGCGGCCTGCTTGCTACGGAACCGCGCCACGATACAGGCAGTGCCATCATGGAAGCGCGCCAGTTCGGCCGCCTGCGCCTCGGGGAACAGTGGCCGCAGATCGCGGTATTCGCCGGCATGACGGCCGAATACCGCCCAGGAATTCATGTAGCCACCATAGCGCGTGGCCAGCGCGATGCTGTCGATGCGCAGGCGCGAGGCAGCCCAGCGGTCGAGCAAAGCGTAGACTCCGGCCGGCAGGATGATCCCGCCGGCCAGCAGAAGCAGGAGGGCGAACCAGGGGCCATCGGCCGCCCAGTCGATCCGCGACCAGTCGATCCGGCCCGCCATCGCCGCCGCCAAAGCTTCGCTCATACCGTCTGTTTGCCTGTAAATCCGTGCGTAAACAAGGGGATACTGTATTGCACGGGTATTAACTGAATCTTTCCCCTGCCCCGTTATAGGATAATCCGGTTCTCATCAGGTTTGCTTGGCCATGGCTCCCGTTTCGCCCTTCCGTCCTGCCGCCACCGCTGACAGCTATCGCGTCGGCGGCCATCAAGTGAGCTATGAGTTGCTCAGCACTCTCAAGCAGGCGAGCAGCCGCACGGGTGTCGATTTCGCGTATCTTGTGGCCCAGGCCGGCCAGGAAAGCGGCTTCAAAGCCGACGCCCAGGCCAGGACCAGCTCTGCGCGCGGCCTGTTCCAGTTCATCGACAGCACATGGCTGGAAACCGTGCGCGACCACGGCGCCAAGCATGGCCTCGCCGACTATGCGCAGAAGATCACCACCGGCAGCGACGGCCGACCGCGCGTGAGCGATCCGGAAACGCGCCGCGAAATTCTCAGCTTTCGCGACGATCCGCGTATCGCCTCGGCCATGGCAGCCGAATATGCCCGCAGCAACCAGCAGCTTCTGGCCCGCGAATTCGGCGTCGATGTGAAGAAGGTCGACCTCTATCTGGGCCATTTCCTCGGCCCCAACGGCGCCACCAGATTCCTCGGCGCGCTGAAGGAAAACCCCACGCAGCCGGCCGCCACGCTGCTGCCCGAGGCCGCCGTCGCGAACAAGGGCGTGTTCTACGGCGCCGACGGCAATCCGCGGACGCTGGGCGAGGTCTACGCCTTCTTCAATGCCAAGCTGGATAACAAGTCTCAAGGTCTGGAGACCGTACCGCTGGATGGCCAGTCCTCGGCACTGGCGGCCAACGCGCCTTACGGCAATTCGGCCGTGCAGGCACAGCTGGATGACCAGCGCCGCCTCGTCGACCAGAATATGAAGATGATGGCGATGGAAATGCTGCACAAGATCATGCTGGGCAACAAAAGCCGGCTGCTGGGGCTGGGCAACCCCAAGAGCAGCCTCGACAGCAGCGAGAGCTGACGCCTACACGACCTTGGTGAATACCGGCTTGCCAGCAAACCAGGCCTCCAGATTCTTCAGCATCAGATCGCCCATCGCCTGCCGCGTTTCATGCGTGCCCGAACCGACATGCGGCGCGAGCGCCACGGTGTCGAGCGACCACAGGGCTTCCGGCACATTCGGCTCGTCGGCGAAGACGTCGAGACCGGCGCCCGCGATCTTCTTCTCCACCAGCGCCTTCACCAGCGCCGGTTCCTCCACCACGCTGCCGCGCGCAATGTTGACGATGTAACCGTCCGCACCCAGCGCCTCGATTACGGCGGCGTTGACCAGCTGGTTGGTTTCCTTGCCGCCCGGGCAGGACACCATGAGGATATCGACATCCTTCGCCATGGCGACGAGGTTGTCGTAATAGCGCCAGGACAGTTCGGCCTTCCTGCGCGGGCCGAAATAGACGATCTGCATGCCGAAGGCTTCGGCGCGTTTCGCAATCGCCTGACCGATGCGGCCGGCGCCGACAATGCCCATGATGCGGCCGCCCAGCTTGTCAGTCAGCGGGAATTTGTCCTTCGGCCAGCGGCCGGTACGCACGAACTGATCGGCCTGCGGAATGCGGCGCATCATCGCCAGCGTCAGGGCCAAGGCCGTATCGGCGACGCAGTCCGTCAGCACATCAGGCGTGTTCGTGACGGTGACGCCGCGCTCCTTTGCGCAGCCAATGTCGATGGAGTCGTAGCCCACCCCGAAGCTGGAAATGATTTCAAGCTTGGGCAGCGCCTCGATCAGTTCGCGACTCGCCCCCGCCCCACCCGAGGTGGCCATGCCGCGCACGCGCGGTGCGATCTCGTTCAGCAGCGCCGCCTTGTCCTTGGACTCCCACAGCTTGTGCACGATGTAGCTGCCATCCAGCACCTTCTGGACGGCCGGCGGCATGGCAGTGGTCTGCAGGATCTCGACGGCCATGGGCTTTCCTCCAGCTGATATATGAGTTGGCAGGCACCCTAGCGGGGGCAGGCAGCCACCCGCAAGCCGCAGAACCAATGGACCAAATGGCCCGGCCTCGCCGCCCTTCGATTTCCGGTGAAAGCCCCTAGTCGCCCAGCCTGCTGCCGAGCAGGCGCACCAGATCGTAGTGCCGCGCGACGCCGAGCTTGCGATACAGGTTGCGCCGGTGCACGCGGATGGTGTTCACGCTGTTGCCCAGCATCTGCGCCACGCGCTTGACCGGATGACCGGCCACCAGATGCTCCGCCACTCGCATTTCCGACGGGCTGAGACCGAACTGGCTGGCGAGACCGGCATCGAGGCCGTGCTCGGCCACCGGCTCGCTGAAAATCTGGATCGCCAGTTCCACACCGTCACCCGCGAAGTAATATTTGCGCAGCGACAGCGGCATGATCTGCAGCCGGAAAGGCCGGCCGCCGGCGCGGCGGCGCACGAACACGGTTGAGCCCGGCCGCGACAGGATCGGGCTGTTCAGCAGCGAGAGGATTTCCTGCTGCAGTTTCCGGTTGTCGTCGCTGTTGACGGCGACGAGCGTGCCGCCCGAAATCGCCAGACCGTCGTTGTCGCAGAAGACCGTCGAGGCGATCTCGTTCATCGACTGCACGCGACCGCTGCGGTCGAGCACAACCAGGCCGACGCTGCGTTCGGCCATCGTCGCATTGAAGAAATCGAGATGACGGTCGCGCGCGATCATGGTGCCGCGTAGCTGGAACATGGTCTGAAAATGCGGAACCATCTCGCCCAGACCCAGCACTGCATCGTCCTCGAACTCACCGAGGCGGTCGCCGCGGTTGAGCACGAAGTAATTGAAGCGGTCGCCTTCCCGCGCGAAAATTCCGGTGGCGAGATACTGGTGACCGGCAGGGCGCAGAAATTCATTGATGAACTGATCGCGCGCCTGACGCTCACGCGACAGCATGCTGCTGGACGTGAGCACGCGGCCAAGGTTGCCGCTGAGCATCATGATCGGACGGAACGGGCTGCGCACTGCGTAGTATTCCGGAAGGCGCGGCGCCTCCTCGGTTTCATTGGCGCAGCCGGAAACGCGCAGGCCATCGCGACGCGACGGGCCTTCCATCGTGGCTATCGTGGCAAGGCTCGCATTGTAGGCAAGCGCAAGTTCGCTCAGAAACGGAGCCAGATTCTGGTCATCCGCCGCCGCGAGATACAGCTTTTGCAGCAACCTGGATGAGTTGATACCGGAATACGACATTCAGATTCCCCCTAAACGTCGAATTTGCGCGCCGTGCATGCGCGACTGTTCGGACAAACTCAACCTCTTTCCAGTTCACAAATGAGACATCGCGCATTTTACCCGCTTTTGGCGAGAATGCGCAGCATTTTAGGTGCCCCGCCGGTCAGCTGGGGAGACGCAAGCGCCCGCATTTAAGGCAACTATCTGGATGATTATTTCCGGTCAGACAGCCTTCGCCGTTGACGCTACGGAAGCGCGCGGTACTGGCCGTTCCAACAGTACGAGATTCCGCAAGAATTGGTCGGTGCAGGCATCCCAGGAATACTGCAGCGCCAGGTCACGGCAGGCGTCCGGCGATTTGCCCAGCGCGCCCTGGATCGCGACCGCCAGGTCGTCGTCCAGCGCACCGACCTCGGGATGCGGGCCGACGATATCGATCGGCCCGGTGACCGGATAGGCGGCGACCGGCACGCCCGAAGCCAGCGCTTCCAGCACCACGAGGCCGAAAGTGTCGGTCAGGCTGGGAAAAACGAACACATCCGCGGCCGAGAAATAGCTGGCGAGATGGCCGTTCTCAAGGTAGCCGGCAAAGACCGCTTCGGGATACTTGGCGCGATAGCCTTCCAGATCGGGGCCGATGCCGACCACCAGCTTGGTGCCATCCAGCTTCAGTTTCAGGAAAGCCTCGACATTCTTGTCGACCACGACGCGGCCGGCATAAAGGTAGATCGGGCGGGGCAGATCGAGAATATCTTTCGGGCGCGGCTTGAAACGTTCGATATCCACGCCGCGCGACCAGGTGCGCAAATTCCTGAACCCGCGCTCGGTCAGGCTCTTTGCCAGGCTGTCGGTCGCCACCATCATGCCGGCGCCGCCATTGTGGAACCAGCGCATGAAGGCGTAGCTCCAGCTGAGCGGAATGCCGGTGCGCTCCTGGACATATTCCGGGAACTTGGTGTGATACGCGGTGGTGAAGATCAGGTCGTGGCGCTTGCAGTATCTGCGCGCCGCCATGCCGAGCGGGCCTTCGGTGGCGATATGGATCGCATCGGGCGCGAAAGCTTCGATCAGCCTCACCAGTTTGCGATAGGGCAGAATCGACAGTTCGATCTCGGGATAGGTCGGGCAAGGCACGCGGCGGAATTCGCCCGGGCCGATCACCTCGACCGCGTGACCGCGCTTTTCCAGCACCTCGCGGGTCTTGGTCAGGGTCCGCACCACACCGTTGACCTGCGGATGCCAGGCATCCGAGACGATCAGAATACGCATGCCGTTCTCTCTCCCACTCGCGTTCTGGCTCATGACGGGCCGAATCACCGAGTCCTCATTCCATCGCGATTCGATGACAGAGCGATGAAAGGCTGGGGATAAGTCGGAGACAGTGGTGAAGCTTTGATGACAATCCACAAGGTCTCAGCCCGCGGGCAGGCCTCAATCCCGGCGTTGCCCGGCCGTGGACGGATTGTCATAATCCGGCAACCCAACCCGGAGCTGACGCATTATGACCCTGCCTCGCCTTCCCCTCGTCGCCGCCCTGCTCGCCTCCCTCTCCCTTGGTGCCGCAGCTCAGGAGAAGGTCGTCAACGTCTACAACTGGTCGGACTATGTTGATCCCCAGATCCTGAAGGATTTCGAGGCCGAGACCGGGATCAAGGTGCGCTACGACGTCTACGACAGCAACGACACACTGGAAGCCAAGCTGCTGGCCGGGAAAAGCGGCTATGACATCGTGGTCCCGACGCAATACTATATGGCACGCCAGGTGCAGGCGAAGCTGCTGCGCCCGCTCGACAAGTCCAAGATCCCGAATCTCGCCAAACTCGATCCGGCGCAGATGGAGCGTCTGGCGAAATACGACGCCGGCAACCAGCATGCCGCGATCTATCTCTGGGGCACCAGCGGCATCGGCCTCAATCCCGACAAGATCAAGCAGCGCATGCCCAACCCGCCGTCCTACTCCTTGCGCATGCTGTTCGACCCAGAGGTCGTCTCGAAATTCGCCGATTGCGGTGTGGTGCTGCTGGACGCGCCGGATGAGATTCTGCCCGCCGCGTTGAAATATCTCGGCCTCGATCCGAATGCCAAGGACGCCGCCAGCATTGCCAAGGCAGAAGCGGTTCTGATGAAGGTGCGCCCCTACATCCGCAAGTTCCACTCCTCGCAATACATCAACGATCTTGCCAACGGCGATGCCTGTCTCGCTTACGGTTTCTCGGGCGACATCCTGCAAGCCCGCACCCGCGCCGACGAGGCCAGGAAGGGCGTCCGCGTGCAGTATCTGCTGCCGCGTGAAGGCGCGCAGCAGTGGTTCGACGTGATGGTGATCCCGGCCGATGCGCCGAATCCAGACCACGCCCATGCCTTTATCAACTACGTGCTGCAGCCCAAGGCGATGGCGAAGATTACCAACGCCGTGCAGTACCCCAATGCCGTGCCTGAGTCGCTGTCGCTGGTGTCGAAGGAAGCCATGGCCGACAAGGATGTATTCCCGCCAGCCGAGGCACTGAAGAACCTCTATACCGTAGTGCCGTCGAGTCAGGCCGAGCAGCGCATCATCAGCCGCACCTGGACCCGCATCAAGAGCGGCAACTAGGCGTGCCTCTGCTTCAGCTTACCGGTGTCTGTAAATCCTACGGCGCCGAACCAGCCATCAGCAGCCTTGACCTGACTGTTGATGAAGGCGAATCCCTTGTCCTGCTCGGCCCCTCCGGTTGCGGCAAGTCCACTCTGCTGCGCATGATCGCCGGTCTGGAGATGCCGGACAGCGGTCGTATCCTGCTGGATGGTCGTGACATCACGGCATTGCCGCCCAATCACCGGCCGGTCAACATGATGTTCCAGTCCTATGCGCTGTTTCCGCATCTGAACGTGCAGGACAACATCGCCTTCGGCCTGCGTCGCGAGGGGCTACCGCCCTCTGATATTTCCGCGCGCACGGCGGAAGCGATGGCGATGCTGGAGATCACCAGTTTCGCGACACGAAAGCCGCATCAGTTGTCCGGTGGCCAGCAGCAGCGCGTCGCGCTGGCGCGTGCGCTGGTGAAGCGACCTCGTATCCTGCTGTTGGACGAACCGCTCGGCGCGCTGGACAAGCGTCTGCGTCAGCAGACCCAGGCCGAGTTGCGCAAGCTGAACCGCGACACCGGCATCGCCTTCGTCTTCGTCACGCATGACAATGACGAGGCCATGGCGCTGGCCGACCGCATCGCCGTGATGGACCATGGCCGCCTCCGCCAGCTGGATGCGCCGCGCCGGATTTACGACCGCCCTATCGACCGCTTTGTCGCCGGCCTGATGGCCGAAACCAACCTGTTCAACGCCGCCGTCGAAAGCGGCAGCGGCGGGCTGGTGGCCGCGCGCAGCGGTATCCTGCGGCTGCACTACAGTGCCGATGCCGACCGGCCGACCCGCAACGGCCGGCAGGAACTGTCACTGCGGCCAGAGCAGATCGAGATCTCGCGCGAACCGCTGGAAGCCGTCGCCAATGCCGCCACCGGCATAATCACCGATATAGACTATATCGGCGACATGACCGGTATTTCCGTTCGGCTGGATGACGGCCAGGTACTGAAGGCCTCGCAGCTCAACGCCTTGCACGAACCGCTGCTCGAACTCGACCAGCAGGTCTGGCTCAGCTGGGAGTCGGATGCGCTGGTGCCGTTGCGGAGTCAGGAGTGACGGCCCGTCGTCTCGGATTACTGTCGCTGCCGCTGCTGTGGACGGCGGTGTTCGTCGTCGTGCCGCTGCTGCTGATCCTGAAGATCAGTTTCGCCGAGGCCCAGCTGGCGCAACCGCCCTATACGCCTCTGTTCCAGGATGGCGCGCTGGCCGTCAGCCTGGTCAATTACAGCCTGCTGCTGGAGGATACGCTTTACCTGCGCGCGCTCGGCAACAGCCTGCTCTATGCCGGCCTCGCCACGCTCTGCTGCCTCGTGATCGGCCTCGCCATCGCCCGCGCGGTGACGCAGGCGCCGAAAGGCTGGCAGCCGTTTCTGCTTACCCTGATCATCCTGCCGTTCTGGACCTCGTTTCTGATCCGCGTCTATGCCTGGATCGCGCTGCTGAAGCCTGAGGGCCTGATCAACACCGCACTGTTGGCGCTCGGCGCGATCGACCAGCCGCTGGTGCTGGTCAATACCGGCTTCGGCGTCGTGCTCGGCATGACCTACAGCTACCTGCCGTTCGCCATCCTGCCGATCTATGCCAGCCTCGCCGGCCAGTCGCCACGCCTGACCGAGGCCGCCATCGATCTCGGCGCCACGCCGATCCGCGCCTTCTGGCTGGTGACCGTGCCGCTGGCGCGGCCCGGTATTCTCGCCGCCGGGCTTATGGTGTTCATCCCGATGGCGGGCGAGTTCGTCATCCCCGACCTGCTCGGCGGTTCGGCCACCATCATGATGGGCCAGACGCTGTGGACCGAGTTCTTCTCCAACCGTGACTGGCCGCTGGCCAGCGCACTGGCCGTGCTGCTCACGCTCCTGCTGCTGGTGCCGGCGATGACCATGCAGCGGCTTGAACTGGGCAAGACTTCCAGATGAACAGGTTAAGCAGCATCAACGTCGCCGCGCTGGCGCTCGGCCTCGCCTTCCTCTATCTGCCGATCCTGCTGGTGGTGGTGTTCTCCTTCAACGCCTCCAGGCTGGTCACCGTCTGGGGCGGCTTTTCACTCCACTGGTATGGCGTGCTGTTTTCCAATCCGGCCTATCTGGAAGCCGCCCTGCATTCGCTGCAGATCGGCGCCGTGGCGGCCACGCTGGCGACGCTGGTCGGCACCCTGGGCGCACTGGCCTTCACACGCCTGGGCCGCTTTCCAGGTCGGCAGGTCTTCGCCGGCCTGATGCTGGCGCCGATGGTACTGCCCGAAGTGATCCTCGG
>JAEYSS010000188.1 GCA_023434425.1 Pseudomonadota bacterium
ACTCGATCCTGATGTCGGAGCGTGTCGTCTCCGAAGACATCTTCACCTCGATCCACATCGAGGAGTTCGAGGTCATGGCCCGCGACACCAAGCTGGGTCCGGAGGAAATCACGCGCGATATCCCGAACGTTTCGGAAGAAGCGCTGAAGAACCTCGACGAAGCCGGCATCGTCTATATCGGCGCCGAAGTGCATCCTGGCGACATCATGGTCGGCAAGATCACGCCGAAGGGCGAAAGCCCGATGACGCCGGAAGAGAAGCTGCTGCGCGCCATCTTCGGTGAAAAGGCGTCCGACGTGCGCGACAGCTCGCTGCGCGTGCCGCCGGGTGTTTCCGGTACGGTTGTGGAAGTGCGCGTCTTCTCCCGCCATGGCGTTGAGAAGGATGAGCGCGCGCTTGCTATCGAGCGTGCCGAGATCGAGCGTCTGGCCAAAGATCGCGATGACGAGAAGGCGATCATCGAGCGCGCCATCTATGGCCGCCTGAAGGAGCTGCTGGTCGGGAAGCAGGCCGACAAGGGCCCGAAGGGCTTCAAGGACGGCGGCAAGATCACCGACGAAGTGCTGGCCGAACTGACTCCGGGCCAGTGGTGGCAGATCAGCGTCAAGCATGAAAAGTCGATGGCCGACATCGAGGCGCTGAAGAAGCAGCATGACGCGGCGACCAACCGTATCCAGAAGCGCTTCGAGGATAAGGTCGAGAAGCTGCAGCGCGGCGACGAACTGCCCCCGGGCGTGATGAAGATGGTCAAGGTCTTCGTCGCCGTGAAGCGCAAGCTGCAGCCGGGTGACAAGATGGCCGGCCGTCACGGCAACAAGGGCGTCGTGTCGCGCATCGTGCCCGAGGAGGATATGCCCTACCTTGAGGACGGCCAGCCGGTCGACATCGTGCTGAATCCGCTGGGCGTGCCCTCGCGCATGAACGTCGGTCAGATTCTCGAGACGCATCTGGGCTGGGCTTCGGCCGGTATCGGCCGCCAGATCGGCGAGATGCTCGACAAGGTCAACCGGAACGCGGCCAAGGCTGCCGATCTGCGGAACCTGATGAAGACGGTGTATTCCAAGCAGGAATATGCCGACCGCATCGGCGACCTCAGCGACGAGCAGGTGCTGGAACTGAGTTCCAACCTGCGTCGCGGTGTGCCGATGGCCACGCCGGTCTTCGACGGCGCGCATGAACCCGACATCGTCGAGATGCTGGAGAAGGCGGGCTTCAATAATTCGGGTCAGTCGACCCTGATTGACGGCCGCACCGGCGAGCCGTTCGACCGCAAGGTGACGGTGGGCTACATCTATATGCTCAAGCTGCATCACCTGGTCGACGACAAGATCCATGCCCGTTCGATCGGCCCCTATAGCCTGGTCACCCAGCAGCCGCTGGGCGGCAAGGCGCAGTTCGGCGGTCAGCGGTTCGGCGAAATGGAGGTCTGGGCGCTCCAGGCTTACGGTGCCGCTTACACCCTGCAGGAAATGCTGACTGTGAAGTCGGACGACGTGGCCGGCCGCTCGAAGGTTTACGAGTCGATCGTGCGCGGCGACACCAACTTCGAGGCCGGTATTCCGGAATCGTTCAACGTGCTGGTCAAGGAGATGCGGTCGCTCGGCCTGAATGTCGAGCTGTCGCAGCGCTCCTACTGATCGCCACGCACCCTTTCCTCCGATAGGAGACGATAGACATGAACGAACTTAGCAACGTTTTCGGCCAGCCGCAGAACGCCCAGGCTTTCGACCAGATCCAGATCTCGATCGCTTCGCCCGAGCGTATCCGCTCGTGGTCCTACGGCGAGATCAAGAAGCCTGAGACCATCAACTACCGCACGTTCAAGCCGGAGCGTGACGGTCTGTTCTGCGCCCGCATCTTTGGTCCGATCAAGGACTACGAATGCCTGTGCGGCAAGTACAAGCGCATGAAGTATCGCGGCGTGATCTGCGAGAAGTGCGGCGTCGAAGTCACGCTCTCCAAGGTCCGGCGCGAGCGTATGGGCCATATCGAGCTGGCCTCGCCGGTGGCGCATATCTGGTTCCTCAAGTCGCTGCCGTCGCGCATCGGCCTGATGCTGGACATGACGCTGAAGGATCTCGAGCGCATCCTGTATTTCGAGAACTACGTCGTCGTGGAACCGGGCCTCTCGCCGCTGAAGCAGTTCGATCTGCTGACGGAAGAGCAGCTGTATCGCGCCCAGGAAGAGTATGGCGATGATGCTTTCGTCGCCAAGATCGGCGCCGAAGCCATCCGCGATCTGCTGACCGCTCTGGACCTGGAGAAGGAGCGCGACAAGATCCGCGAGGAACTGGCCGAGACGACTTCGGAACTAAAGCCGAAGAAGCTGGTCAAGCGGCTGAAACTGGTCGAGGCCTTCATCGATTCCGGCAACAAGCCGGAGTGGATGGTGCTGACCGTGATTCCGGTGATCCCGCCCGAGCTGCGCCCGCTGGTGCCGCTGGATGGTGGCCGTTTCGCCACCTCGGATCTGAACGATCTGTATCGCCGCGTCATCAACCGCAACAACCGTCTGAAGCGCCTGATCGAGCTGCGCGCGCCGGACATCATCGTCCGTAACGAAAAGCGCATGCTGCAGGAAGCTGTGGACGCGCTGTTCGACAACGGCCGCCGCGGCCGCGTCATCACCGGCGCCAACAAGCGTCCGCTGAAGTCGCTCAGCGACATGCTGAAGGGCAAGCAGGGCCGCTTCCGTCAGAACCTGCTCGGCAAGCGCGTCGACTATTCGGGCCGTTCGGTCATCGTGGTCGGTCCGGAACTGAAGCTGCACCAGTGCGGCCTGCCGAAGAAGATGGCGCTCGAACTCTTCAAGCCGTTTATCTACTCCAAGCTTGAACTGCGTGGCCTGGCCGCCACCGTCAAGATGGCGAAGAAGATGGTGGAGAAGGAGCGTCCGGAAGTCTGGGATATCCTGGAAGAGGTGATCCGCGAACACCCGGTTCTGCTGAACCGCGCGCCGACGCTGCACCGTCTGGGCATCCAGGCCTTCGAGCCGACCCTGATCGAAGGCAAGGCGATCCAGCTGCATCCACTGGTTTGTGCCGCCTTTAATGCCGACTTCGACGGCGACCAGATGGCGGTGCACGTGCCGCTGTCGCTGGAAGCCCAGCTCGAAGCCCGCGTGCTGATGATGTCGACCAACAACATCCTCAGCCCTGCGAACGGCAAGCCGATCATCGTACCGTCGCAGGACATCGTGCTCGGCCTGTACTACACCACCATGGAGCGCCCCAGCCCGCTTGGCGATGTCGTCAAGGTCAAGGACATGAACGCGCTGCTGAAGGCCTGGGCGGAAGATGACGTGATCATCTACGATCCCAAGACCAAGGTGGAAGTGCCGAAGACGGCCGTGAAGGCCGAGCTGGAGCGCATCGTGCAGGGCGGTGCCATCGTCGAGCGGACACCGGTCTTCACGACGATCGCCGAAATCCAGCAGGCGCTGGATTCCAAGGCGATCACGCTGCATCACCGCATCAAGGCTCGCCTGAACACGGTGGACGGCGAAGGCAATCCGATCATTGTCCGCGTCACTACCACGCCGGGCCGCATGCTGCTCAGCGAGATCCTGCCGCGTCACAAGAACGTCCCGTTCCGCGTGATCAACCAGCAGCTGACCAAGAAGGAGATCACCAACGTCATCGACGTGGTGTATCGCCATTGCGGCCAGAAAGAGACTGTCATCTTCTGCGATCGCATGATGTCGCTCGGCTTCACCCGCGCCTTCAAGGCCGGAATTTCCTTCGGCAAGGACGACATGGTCGTGCCGTCGTCGAAGCTGAAGCATATCGACGACACCAAGAAGCTGGTCGGCGAGTACGAGCAGCAGTACCAGGACGGCCTGATCACCCAGGGCGAAAAGTACAACAAGGTGGTCGATGCCTGGTCGCAGTGCACCGACCGTGTCGCCGACGAGATGATGAAGGTCATTCAGACCGACATCGACGAGGTCAGCGGTCAGCGTAAGCCGATCAACTCGATCTGGATGATGGCTCACTCGGGCGCCCGCGGTTCGGCCGCCCAGATGAAGCAGCTTGCCGGCATGCGCGGTCTTATGGCCAAGCCGTCGGGCGAGATCATCGAGACGCCGATCATCTCGAACTTCAAGGAAGGCCTCACCGTGCTCGAGTATTTCAACTCGACCCACGGCGCCCGCAAGGGTCTGGCCGACACGGCGCTCAAGACGGCGAATTCGGGTTACCTGACCCGCCGTCTGGTCGACGTGGCGCAGGACTGCATCATCACCGAGGAAGATTGCGGCACCGAGCGCGGCCTGACCGTGCGCGAGGTTGTCGAAGGCGCCGAAGTGATCGCCACGCTGGGCGAGCGCATCCTCGGCCGCGTGCCGAGCGTGGATGTGAAGCATCCGCTGTCGGGCGAAGTGATCGTCCCCGCCGGGCACCTGATCGAAGAACGCGATGTCGACCGCATCGAGACGGCCGGCGTCGAAAGCATGCTGATCCGGTCCGTGCTGACCTGCGACTCCGAAACCGGCGTCTGCGGCAAGTGCTACGGCCGCGATCTGGCCCGTGGCACCAAGGTCAACATCGGCGAGGCTGTCGGCGTGATTGCCGCGCAGTCGATCGGCGAGCCGGGTACCCAGCTCACCATGCGCACCTTCCACATCGGCGGCACTGCCCAGGTGGCGGAGCAGTCGAGCCTGGAGGCCGCCTACGATGCGACCGTCAAGATCGCGAACCGCAACCTGGTGACCGACAGCCAGGGCCGCTTCGTGGTCATGGGCCGCAACTGCGAGGTCATCCTGGTCGATGCCAACGGTCGCGAACGCGCCCGCCACAAGGTGCCGTACGGTGCCCGTCTGGTGGCCGACGAGGGCGGCAGCGTCAAGAAGGGTCAGCGCATCGCCGAATGGGATCCGTATACCCGTCCGGTCATCACCGAGCGCGAGGGCGTCGTGAACTACCGCGACCTCGTCGAAGGTGTGTCGATGCGCGAAGCCACCGATGAGTCGACCGGCATTTCCTACAAGGTCGTCTCCGACTGGAAGCAGAACCCGAAGGGCAGCGAGCTGCGTCCGCGTATCACGCTGCGCGACAGCAAGGGTGAAATCCTCACCCTGGTGAGCGGCGCCGAGGCCCGCTACTACCTGTCGGCCGACGCCATTCTCTCGGTCGAGGACGGCGCCCAGGTGCATGCCGGCGACGTGCTGGCGCGTATCCCGGTGGAAGGCACCAAGACGCGCGACATCACCGGCGGTCTGCCGCGTGTTGCGGAGCTCTTCGAAGCCCGTCGTCCGAAGGACCATGCCGTCATCGCGGAAATCGACGGTCGCGTCGAGTTCGGTAAGGATTACAAGGCCAAGCGCCGCCTGATCCTGAAGCCGGCCGAAGAGGGCACCGATGCGGTCGAATACCTGATCCCGAAGGGCAAGCATATTGCCGTTCAGGAAGGCGACTTCGTGCGCAAGGGCGACCATCTGCTGGACGGCAATCCGGCGCCGCATGACATCCTGAAGGTCATGGGCGTGGAAGCGCTGGCCAACTATCTCGTCAACGAGATCCAGGAGGTCTATCGACTGCAGGGCGTGAAGATCAACGACAAGCACATCGAGGTGATTTGCCGCCAGATGCTGCAGAAGATCGAGATCATCGACCCGGCCGAGACCACCTTCCTGATCGGCGAGCAGGTCGACCGCAGCGAGTTCGAAGAGGTGAATGCCAAGACCGAAGCCGAAGGCCGCAAGGTGGCCAAGGGCATGCCGGTCCTGCTCGGCATCACCAAGGCGAGCCTGCAGACCCGGTCGTTCTTCTCGGCGGCTTCGTTCCAGGAGACCACCCGCGTGCTCACCGAAGCTGCCGTCGGCGGCAAGGTGGACAAGCTGATCGGCCTCAAGGAAAACGTGATCGTCGGTCGCCTGATCCCGGTCGGCACCGGCGCGATCATGAACCGCATGAAGGGCCTCGCCGCCCAGCGCGACCGCGATTTCGCCGATGCGCTGGAAAGCGAACTGCAGGCTGCCGTCGGTGATGCTGCCGAGTAAGTCTTTGTAAAATAAATGAGATCAGGGGCGGCAGCGATGCCGCCCTTTTTCTTTGGCCTATAAGGTAGAAAGATATAAAATTTAGGTAGAAAGGTAGATAACTATGGGCCTCAACATCAAGAACGAAGAAACCCAGCGGCTGGTGGATGAACTGGCCGCCCTGACCGGTGAGAGCAAAACCGCCGCACTCACCGCAGCCGTGCGCGAACGCCTCGAACGCATCACGCGACAGGAACGGCGCAAGGGTCTTGCCGAACGCCTGCTGGAGATCGGCCAGCGCACCGCGCCGTTGTTCAAGGAGCCGTATAAATCGGTTGAGCATGGCGACCTGCTTTACGACGAGATGGGTCTGCCAAAGTGATCATCGACAGCTCGGTTCTTATCGCCATCCTGCGCACCGAGCCGGAAGCCTCGCGTTTCCGAACGGCGATGGCCGGAAGCGACGGCGCGTTGCGGATCTCGGCCGCGAGCTATCTGGAGACCGCGATTGTGGTCGACGGCAGCCGGAATCCGGTTCTGAGCCGCGAGCTGGATCACCTGGTGGATGATGCCGGACTGGTGATCGAGCCGGTCACCGAGACGCAGGCGCGGATTGCCCGCGAGGCCTATCGCGATTTCGGCAAGGGCAGTGGCCATCCGGCGCAGCTGAATTTCGGCGACTGCTTTGCCTATGCGCTCGCGAAGGATCTGGGCGAGCCGCTGCTGTTCAAGGGCGACGATTTCCGCCACACCGACGTGCGGCCTGCCGGTGACTGAAGACGACGGCGCTTTATGATCTCGCTTTTTTGCTGGGCGGCCTTGCGCTTGTCGCTGCCCGCGAATCACCCTAAGCCGTAGGCATGGACTGGCAGGATGAAGGCGTTGTTCTGAGCGTGCGCCATCACGGCGAGAGCGCCCGGATCGTGACATTGCTGACCGAAAGCCATGGCCGTCATGCCGGGTTGCTGCGCGGCTCAGGCACGGGACGCGGCGGCGCCTTGCAGCCCGGCCAGCTGGTCGGCGCCGAGTGGCGCGCGCGGCTGTCGGAGCAACTCGGCTATTACACGCTCGAAGCCCTGAAACATCCGGCCGCGCTGATGCTGGACGATCCGGCGCGGCTCGCGGCACTCCGCGCGGTCTGCGCGCTCATCGACGCCGCGCTGCCGGAGCGCGAGCCGCATCCCAATCTGTTCGGTGCCACGAAAGCCCTGTTCAGCCTGATGGCCGACATGGACGAGCCCGGCGACTGGGGCGCGCTCTATGTGCGCTGGGAAACTGGCCTGCTGGCCGAGATGGGCTATGGCATCGACCTGGAAAGCTGCGCCGCCACCGGCAGCACGACCAACCTGACCCATGTTTCGCCACGCAGCGGCCGCGCCGTCTCGGCCGAGGCCGCGGCGCCTTACGCGGACCGCATGCTGAAGCTGCCGGCCTTTCTGGTGCCCGGCAGAGGGGCGCCCGAGTCGCGGCCCAACGATTCGCTGCAGGCGGTGGAAGACGGCCTCGCGCTCACCGGCCATTTCCTGGAAAACCGCCTGTTCGCTCAGCTTCATACGCCGGTGCCGCAGGCCCGCGCCCGGCTGCTGGAGGTCATGCGCGCACTGGCCCAAAAGTAGAAAGACCGGACCGTCTGGTGTAGAAAGCGCGTCATGAGCAAGCATCTGCCCCCCAAAGACATTCCCGAAGATATCCGCAACGTGCCGCTGCCGGATGCGCTGTCCGAGCGCTACCTGGCCTATGCGCTCAGCACCATCACATCGCGTTCGCTGCCCGATGCGCGCGACGGGCTCAAGCCCGTGCAGCGCCGCGTGCTGTTCGCCATGCGGCTGCTCAAGCTCGACCCGGCTTCGGGCTACAAGAAATGCGCCCGCGTCGTCGGCGACGTGATCGGTAAGTACCACCCGCATGGCGACCAGTCGGTCTATGACGCATTGGTGCGTCTGGCGCAGGATTTCGCCCAGCGCTATCCGCTGGTCGACGGGCAGGGCAATTTCGGCAATATCGACGGCGATAACGCGGCGGCGATGCGATACACCGAGGCGCGCCTGACCGAAGTCGCCAATGTGCTGCTCGCCAGTCTGGATGACGACACGGTCGATTTTCGCCCCAACTACGACGGCGAGAATGACGAGCCGGTCGTGTTGCCGTCCGGCCTGCCGAATCTCCTGGCCAACGGCGCCAGCGGCATTGCCGTGGGCATGGCGACCTCGATCCCGCCGCATAACCTGCCGGAGCTGTGCGATGCGCTGCTGCATCTGATCAAGCATCCGAACTCGACCATCGAGAAGCTGGTCGATTTCGTGCAGGGCCCGGATTTTCCGACCGGCGGCATCCTGGTCGAGCCGCTGAGCGCGCGGATCGAAGCCTACAAGACCGGCCGCGGCAGTTTCCGCCATCGCGCCGTCTGGAAGCAGGAGGAACTGCCGCGTGGCATGTGGCAGATCGTGGTCACCGAGATCCCGTATCAGGTGCAGAAGTCCAAGCTGGTCGAGCGTATCGCCGAGCTGATCACCGAGCGCAAGGCGCCGCTGCTGGACGACGTGCGCGATGAATCGACCGAGGACGTGCGCCTCGTTCTGATCCCGAAGAACAAGACCGTCGATCCCGCCGTGCTGATGGAAAGCCTGTTCCGCAGCACCGATCTGGAAACGCGCTTTCCGCTCAACCTCAATGTGCTGGATGGCGGCAAGCTGCCCCGGGTGATGAGCCTGCGCGAGGCGCTGCAGGCCTATCTCGATCACCGCCACGAAGTTCTGGAGCGCAAGAGCCGCTATCGCAAGGGCAAGATCGAGCATCGTCTCGAAGTGCTCGACGGTTACCTGATCGCCTATCTCAACCTCGACGAGCTGATCGAGATCATCCGCCGCGAGGACGAACCCAAGCCGGCGATGATCAAGCGGTTCAAGCTGACCGATGTGCAGGCCGAGGCCATTCTCAACATGCGGCTGCGGTCCTTGCGCAAGCTGGAAGAGATGGAATTGCGCGGCGAGCACAAGGAGCTGTCGAAGGAGCTGGCCGATCTGAAGAAGCTGCTGGCCAGCGACGAGCTGCGCTGGCAGGCGATTGCCGGCGAGATCCAGGAGCTGAAAAAGCAGTTCGGCCCGAAGAGCCCGCTGGGCAAGCGTCGCACCCGGATCGGCGATGCGCCGGTGATCTCGGAAGAGGCCTTCGAGATACTGGTCGAGCGCGAGCCGATCACCGTGATCTGCTCGGCCAAGGGCTGGATCCGCGCCATCAAGGGCCATGTCGAGGACGAGGGCTCGACCGCGTTCAAGGAAGGCGACAAGGGCCGCTTCTGGCTGCATGCCGAGACCACCGACAAGCTGCTGCTGTTCGGCACCAATGGTCGCGCCTATACGATCAATTGCGACAAGCTGCCGCGCGGTCGCGGGCATGGCGAACCGGTTCGGCTGATGATCGACCTCGGTAACGACCAGGATATCGTCACGCTGATAAAATATCAGGGCGAGCGCAAATTCCTGGTCGCCAGCAGCGACGGTCGTGGCTTCATCTGTCCGGAAAGCGAGATGCTGGCCGCCACCCGTACCGGCAAGCAGATCCTGAACGTGCAGAGCCCGGCGGAAGCCTGCGTCCTGACCGAAGTTGAGGGCGATACGGTGGCCGTGATCGGCGACAACCGCAAACTGCTGCTGTTTCCGCTCGACCAGATCCCAGAGATGACCAAAGGCCGTGGCATCACGCTGCAGAAATACAAGGATGGCGGCCTGTCGGATGCCCGCACCTTCACCTACAAGCAGGGCCTGAGCTGGGTCGATTCTTCGGGCCGCACCAAGAGCGAAAACGACCTGAAGGAATATCGCGGCGAACGCGCCCAGGCCGGTCGCGTTGTCTTCCGAGGGTTCAACAAGAATAACCGTTTCTCGTAGTACAGCTACGTCATCCTCGGGCTTGACCCGAGGATCTTTCGCAGTTCTGCTTGAGATGCCCGGCCAAGAAGCGTTTCTTGGGCCCGGGCATGACGTTTTAGGGTAGGGGAGAGAACACATGGCGACGCCCGAGATCAAAACCTACTGGCAGAATTTCATCGACGGTCAGTGGTGCGACGGCGCGACCAGCGAGCGCATCGCCATCGAGAATCCCGCCACCGGCCAGCAGATCGCTGAAGTGGCGCGTGCCATGCCGGCCGATGTGGATCGTGCCGTGGTCGCCGCCCGCAAGCGCTACAACGCCCGCACCCTGATCGACATGCGGCCGATGGCGCGCGGCGCGCTGCTGCTGGAGATCGCCGCACAGATGCGCCTCATGGCCGACGAGATCGCGCTGGCCGAATGCCTGGACAACGGCAAGTCGCTGACCGCGGCGAAGAACGAGGCGATGGCCGCCTCGCGCTATTTCTCCTACTACGGCGGCGCCACCGACAAGATCGAAGGCCGCATGATCCCGCTCGGCGCAGGTTATGTCGATTACACCGTGCCGGCGCCGTATGGCGTTTCGGCCCAGATCGTGCCGTGGAATTTCCCGCTGCAGATCGCCGCGCGCTCCGTGGCCTGCGCGCTCGCCACCGGCAATACCGTGGTGCTGAAGTCGCCGGAACTGTCGCCGCTGTCCTGCTATTTCATAGCCGAAGCCTGCAAGCGCGCCGGCGTGCCCGATGGCGCGGTGAATCTGCTCTGCGGCTACGGCCACGATACCGGCGCGGCCATGGTGTCGCACAGGGATGTCGACCATATCGTTTTTACCGGCTCGCTGAAGACCGGACAGTTCATCCTGCGCGCTGCCGCCGAACGCATCATTCCCTGCGTGATGGAGCTGGGCGGCAAGTCGGCCGGGATTGTGTTTCCCGATGCCGATCTCGACCAGGTGGCAGCCAGCACCGCCATCGGCATTTTCACCAATGCCGGCCAGGTCTGCTCGGCGGCTTCGCGGCTGGTGGTGCATCGCTCGCGGCATGACGAAGTCGTGGCGAAGATCGCCGCCCGGGCCAGGGCGCTCAGCATCGGCCCGGGCATCGAGGGCAAGGATCTCGGTCCGCTGATCTCGGCGGCTCAGCTCGACAAGGTGGAAGGCATGTGCCTCGCCGCACAGCAGGAGGGGGCGGAGGCGGTGACCGGCGGCCGGCGCGTCGATGGCATGCCGGGCCATTTCATGCAGCCGACTGTTTTTACAGGTGTCACGCTCGACATGACTGTCGGGCGCGAGGAAGTCTTCGGTCCGGTGCTGGCGGTGCAGGTCTATGACGATCCGGAAGAGGCCATCGCGCTGGCCAACGGCACCGACTACGGCCTCTGCGCCGGCGTCTATACGAAGGATCTGCGGCAGGCGCATTGGGCCGCCGACCGGCTGGTGGCCGGCCAGGTGTTTGTGAATGAGTGGTTTGCCGGCGGTATCGAGACGCCGTTCGGCGGCACCAAGCGCTCGGGTTACGGCCGCGAGAAGGGCCAGGAAGCCCTGCTCAGTTATGTGCAGACCAAGAATGTCGGCATCCGCATCGATGCCGGCGGCGGCGGCCGGCCGGGCGGCTGAGGCCGGGCCCCCACCCACCGGATAGAGTTCAGCCAGATCTCACAGCCCGAGAGTGACGCGCTGAGAGTCTCAAGGGGTCAGCCACAAGAAAGGCCGGCGCGGGACATCCCGGCCGGCCTTATTTTCATGAAGTGTCGTGTGCGGTGATCAGAACACGCCAAAGAGAAAGAGAAGGATGATGATCGGGATCGGAATGCCCAAGAGCCACAGCAGGATGGCGCGCATGAGGGGAAGCTCCGTTTCTGTTGTCGTAACCTGTTCATAAACGACGCTTGCGGCATTTCGTTTCATCGGCTCGCCCGGCCTTTCCAAGGCTGCGGCAAGCCTGTCAGATAGGGGAGTCGGGCTTGCCGAGTCCGGTAATTTGTACTATATTTGTTCTTTACTCCCTGGCTTGCGGCGATGGTTCGGGCGACCGCGGGCGGGCGAAGAGGTGCCAATAACGGAAAATGGCAGCAGGATCGGAAATTCATGGCGGTTTTCAGGCATAAATTTTGGTCCAAGGTGGCGGTTGGGCGGGACGGAACAGGACGAAACGGGACGGAGCAGACTGAAACGGGACGGAACGGGACGAAACGGGACGCAACAGGCCCTGAACAGGCCTTAACGGGCGGCCAACGGGCCGGAACTGGCGCATGCTGACCGACTATCTGCAGGCCGCCTTCCTCGGCATCGTCGAAGGCCTCACCGAGTTCATCCCGGTGTCGTCGACCGGGCATCTGATCCTGCTGGTCGATCTGCTCGGTTTCGAGGGGCCGCCCGGCAAGGTGTTCGAGATCGCCATCCAGCTTGGCGCCATCCTCGCCATCTGCGTGGTCTACTGGCCGCGCTTCTGGGGCACGCTTTCGGGTCTGGGGCGCGACGACCGTGCCAACCGTTTCACCGTCAACGTCCTGCTCGGCGTTCTGCCTGCGCTGGTGATCGGCTTTTTTGCCCATGGTTTCATCAAGAGCGTGCTGTTCAATCCCTGGATCGTGTCGATGGCGCTGATCGCCGGCGGCATCGCCATCCTCGCTATCGAGCGGCATGTGGGCGAGGGCGAGGTGGAAAGCGTCGACGATTTCAAATTCCGGCTCAGCCTGAAGATCGGCCTGCTGCAATGCCTGGCAATGATCCCCGGCGTGTCGCGCTCGGGTGCCACCATTCTGGGCGCGCGCCTGCTCGGCGTGCAGCGTGCCGCGGCGGCGGAGTTTTCGTTTTTCCTGGCCGTGCCCACCATGATCGCCGCCACGGCCTACGATCTGTTCAAGAACCGCGAGACATTGACACTCGACGGTGCCGGGTTGATCGCAACGGGTTTCGTTCTGGCGTTTCTGTGCGCCGTGCTGGTGGTGCGGTCGGTCATCGGTTTCATCAACCGCTACGGCTTCGTGCCCTTTGCCTGGTATCGCATTGCCATCGGTGCCGTGATGCTTGCGGTTCTGGCGCTGCGCTAGACCGCTATAGAAAAGTCGGGAGGAAAACGCTTATGGCAGAGAGCCTGCCGCCATCCGTCTACGCGGCCTTTCAGCAGACTGCGGCGGCGCATCCGCAAAACAGCTTCCTCTGCGTGCCGGCCCAGGTAAAAGACAGCCGGGCCGGGCGGAGTTATGCGCCGGACGGCCTGGAACTCAGCTACGGTGCGGCGGCACTGATCGTCGACGATCTGGTGGCGCGCTATCGCTCGGCCGGCTATGGGCTCGGCCATCGGGTCGGGCTGTTGCTGGAAATGCGGCCGGAATTCTTTTTCCACTATCTGGCTCTGAATGCGCTCGGTTGCGGCATCGTGCCGATCAATCCCGACTACCGGCATGATGAAATGCTGTACCAGATGCAGCATTCCGAGGCCGACCTGATTGTTGGCGTACCGCATCGTGTCGAGGATCTAAAGGCCGTTGCGCGGGAACGCAGTGAAAAGCCGCTGCCGGTTTTCGACTGCACGGCCCTGCCGGAGGTCTTTCCGGCGCCGCAGACGAAGGCTTCCGTCGGCAGCATTCGCCACGAGACGGAATGCACACTGCTCTATACCTCCGGCACGACCGGCCGGCCGAAAGGCTGCATCCTCACCAACTTCTATGCGCTGACGGCCGGTGCCTGCTATCGCGATCTCGGCGGCCTGCTGACGGTGAAGCCCGGCGAGGACCGCTTCTACAATCCGCTGCCGCTGTTCCACATGAACCATGCGATGGTGACGGCGACCTGCGCCATGCTGACGGCGAATTGTCTGATCCTTACGGAACGGTTCAGCCCGACGCGCTGGTGGCAGGAAGTGAGCCAGACGCGCGCCACCATTATCCATTATCTCGGCATCGTGCCGCCGCTGCTGCTCAACCAGCCAGTCAGCGAGGATGAGAAGCGGCATTGCGTGCGCTTTGGCCTCGGTGCCGGCGTCGAACCGCAGTTGCACAAGACCTTCGAGGACCGCTTCGGCTTCCCGCTGGTCGAGGTCTGGGGCATGACCGAGACCGGCCGCATTTTCTCCGACTGTCATGAGCCGCGCGAAACCGACACGCGCGCCTTCGGCCGGCCCTTCGCCGGCTTCGAAGCGATGGTGGCCGGACCGGACGGACAGGAACTGCCGCGCGGGCAGGAAGGCGAATTGCTGGTGCGGCATTCGGCGGCCGATCCGCGACGCGGTTTCTTCTCCGGTTACCTCAAAAACGACACGGCGACGGCCGAAGCCTGGGCCGGCGGATGGTTCCATACCGGCGACGTGGTGCGGCAGTCCGACAGCGGCATGCTGTATTTCGTCGATCGCATGAAAAACATCATCCGCCGCTCGGGCGAGAATATCGCGGCGGCCGAGATCGAGGCCTGCCTGCAGGCGCATGAAGCTGTGGCGCAGGTGGCCGTGCTGGCGGCCCCGGACGAGCTGCGCGAGGAGGAGGTCATGGCCTGCATCGTTCCGATGGCGGACCACAGCGCCAGCGCAGAACTGGCCGAACAGTTGTTTGCCTGGTGCTTCGACCGCCTGGCCTATTTCAAGGCGCCCGGCTGGCTGCTGTTTGTCGACAGCCTGCCCACCACCGGCACCCAGAAAGTGCAGAAGACGCAGATTTTCAAAGCCGGCGAGGATCCGCGACAGCGGCCGGGGATTTATGACTTCCGGGCCCGCAAGAAACGGTAAAATGTCGCAGCCGGCCGGCCTTGACCGGGCAGGCGCTGCGGTCTTTGTTTCGCCCCATTGACAGTCGGCGACAGGATTCTGAGTGATGGAAACGACGGTTCTGAATGCGATGCGTGAACGGCGCGACAGCGATGCGCGCGCCGTGGCGCTGTGGCTGTTTGCCGTCGCTGCACTGGTGGCCCTGATGGTGGTGATCGGCGGGCTGACGCGGCTGACCGAGTCCGGCCTGTCGATGGTGGAGTGGAAGCCGATCACCGGCTGGCTGCCGCCGCTGTCGGACGCCGCCTGGGTTGCCGAATTCGAGAAGTACAAGCAGTTCCCCGAATACCAGAAGATCAATATCGGCATGACGCTGGAGGGATTCAAAAGCATCTTCTGGCTCGAATACATCCATCGTCTGCTCGGCCGCCTGATCGGCGTCGCCTTTGCGCTGCCGATGATCGCCTTCTGGATCTCCGGCCGCATCCCGGCCGGCATGAAGCCGCATCTGGTTGCCATGTTCCTGCTGGGCGGCAGCCAGGGCGCGCTCGGCTGGTTCATGGTAGCGAGCGGCCTGGTTGATCATCCCGATGTCAGCCATTACCGCCTGACGGCGCATCTCGGGCTCGCCTTCTTCATCTTCGCCTATCTGCTCTGGGGCGCATTATCGCTGGCACGTCACGGCCGCATGGTGTCGGGCCGCGGCGGCGGCATCGCGGCAGCGCTCACCGCGCTGGTCTTCCTGCAGGTGCTGTCCGGCGGCCTGGTCGCCGGCATGAATGCCGGTCTGGCCTATAACACCTGGCCGCTGATGGATGGCGCCTTCATCCCGGACGGACTGCTGATCGCCAATCCCTGGTGGATCAACTTTTTCGAAACTGCGATGACCATCCAGTTCCAGCATCGCATGCTGGCCTACGCGGTCTTCGTGCTGGCCGTCGTCACGGCGCTGTCGCTGAAGGACAGCGCACCGACCGGTCTGCGCCATGGCCTGCTGACGGCGGTGCTGCTGCAGCTCGTCCTCGGCATCGCCACGCTGCTCGCACATGTGCCGGTGTCGCTGGGCACGCTGCATCAGGCCGGTGCCGTGCTCGTGCTCGGCCTTGCGGTCGCGCTGTGGCATGACCGGTCGCTGAAGGCAAATGGCTGATATCGTCCTGCTCTACTGCACGACGGCCAGTATAGCTGAGGCCGAGGCGATTGCGCTGAAAGTGGTGGGCGAACGGCTGGCGGCCTGCGCCAACATCCTTCCCGGCATGCGCTCGGTCTACTGGTGGCGGGGCAAGCTGGAGCAGGGCGAGGAAGCCGTGCTGATCCTGAAAACCCGGAGCGACCTGGTCGAGGCCGCCACGACTGCCGTAAAGGCGGCGCATAGTTACAGCGTGCCCTGCGTGCTGCCGCTGCCCGTGGGGCAAGGCGGCAACGCGGATTATGTCGCCTGGCTGCTGGCTGAAACAAAGGACTAGGCCCCCGAACGGTCACAGGCTCCGGCACACCGGCCCCAGTATCTTCCCGGTGAGTTTGTTTACTGGAGTCGCGTCTATGGACCGCGTCCTCGCCCCGTTGCTGACTGGCCGGTCTTTTCTCCTGTTCATGGCTCTGGCGACACTTGGTCCGGTGCTGCTGGCCGCATTGCATCTTGCCATACCGGGAAGTGTCGGCCTCGCCGGCAGCAACACGTTACGCGTGCTGGAATTGCTCGCCGCGCCGCATGTCTTTACCACGCTCTATCTTCTGGTCGATGCACGGGAGTTGGTCGGCGTGCCGCGCCCGTTGCTGACCCTGCTCGTCATACCTGCGCTGCTGATGATCGCGACCGCCGCCATCCTGGTCGCGTCTCCGCTCTGGATGGTGACGGGCTTCATGCTGTTCTACACCTTCTTCGGCATGTGGCATTTCGGCCGGCAGAATTTCGGCGTCGTCGCCTTTGCCACCCGCATCTCCTATCGCCGGCCGATGGGCCGTTTCGAGCGGCATGCGCTCAATGCCGGAAACATTGCAGGCCTGCTGGCGGGCTATCACATTTTCGCGCCGGTGATGTTCACGCTGAAGCCGCAGACCTGGCCGCTCGATCTCAGCGTGATCGATCCGGTTTTCTCCCTGCTGCGTTACGGCGGGCTGGCGATCTACGCGGTACTGATCCCGTTCACGCTCTATTATCTGGTCACCAACTGGCGCCGCCATGAGCCATTCGCGCTGGTGATCTTTCTCGGCTGTGTCTTCTTCTTCCTGCCGACCTATCTCTCGACCGATCCGCTGCTGGTACTGGTGGCCTGGGCGGTGGCGCATGGCCTGCAGTATGTGCTGATCCTCGGCCTGCATGCCGCCGGTCGCGCCACCGGTCAGCCTGCCGACTCTTCCGGGCGATTTTCGGTCTGGCCGCTGCTGCTGTTCGCTCTCGTGGTGATCGGCGGCGTCGTGCTCTGGCGCGTCAGCGGCCGCATCCAGATGGATGGCGACGATACCCAGATACGCGTCGCGGTCTCTGCGGTGGTGGCGATCACGCTGGCCCATTACTGGGTCGAGCGGTATCTGTGGAAGTTCAGCAGCCCCGAGCGCCGCGCCTGGCTGGAGCAGAGCTTCCGTTTCCTGTCCCCACCGAAGGCAGTGCGGTAATGGAGCGCTTCTGGATCGCCTTTGCCGCCCTGGCCGGTGCCGTCGGAGCACTGGGCGATGCCGTCGTCCGTCATCTGGTCACCAATCCCGAGCAGATCGAATTCGGCGTCGTGGCCGCGCGCTATGGCATGATCCATGCGCTGGCATTGCTGGGAGTCGCCCTGCTGTGGAACCGGGACGACTACTACGCCCCGGGCTTCTGGCTGCGCGCCTCGGGCTGGTGCTTCGTGGCCGGGCAGGTACTGTTCTGCGGTTCGCTCTACCTTTTTGCCTTCGGGATTGCCCCGGGCTGGGCGGGCCTGCTGACCAAGCCCGGACTGGCATTTTTCGTTCTGGGCTGGCTGGGCCTGTTCCTGCACGCGCTGTTTTCCCGCCGCCCGCAATGACGCGCTAATAATGCAGGGGGACATTTTAGGGGCTTGCTCCGTGGGCTGACGGGGATAGGCTGGCGGCAACCTCAGTCACCCCGAGTCCGCCCCGATGTCCCGCGCCGCCGGTTTCCTGACGCTGGTCTTTTCCAGCCTGGCCCATACCTATTCCCATCTGTTCACGCTGCTGTATGCCACCGTCGTGCTGGTGCTCGAGCGCGAATGGGGCCTGGGCTACGATACGCTGTTCGCGCTCTCGATCCCGATGAGCGTGCTGTTCGGCGCGGCCGCATTGCCCGCCGGCTGGATGGGCGACAAGTGGAGCGCGTCGGGCATGATGGCGCTGTTCTTCTTCGGCGTCGGCATCTGCTCGATTGCCACGGGAATGGCCGACACGCCACTGACCATCTGCCTCGGTCTGGCCGGCATCGGCCTGTTCGGCGCGATCTATCATCCGGTCGGGATTCCATGGCTGGTGCGCAACGCCGTCAATCGTGGCCGCGCGCTCGGCATCAATGGTGTGTTCGGCTCGGTGGGCACAGCGGCCGCGGCGCTGGTCGCCGGTTTCCTGGCCGACCTCTATGGCTGGCGGGCCGCCTTTATCCTGCCCGGCGCGATCTGCCTGATTACTGGTGTGGCTTTCCTCTGGGCGCGACAGACCGACCGCTTGCTGGATCGCGGCGAAGATGCCGTGCCGACGCCGCCGCCGGGCAAGAGCGATATCTGGC
>JAEYSS010000296.1 GCA_023434425.1 Pseudomonadota bacterium
GAGCTTTTGCCTAAAGTCGCATGGCCGGCTCTGCCGGCGTTGCGCCGCGCCGATGGCAGCCTGCTGGCCGTGCCGGCGCTGGGCTGGGGCCGCCTGCCGGCCGGTGTCACAATGTCCTTCCAGCCGGCGCTGCCAGCGGCTTTTCCGGCCTGAATCCGCGGTTCGCGGCCTGGTCCGGCGCCAGATTCTCCTGCGGTAACCGCTTGTTTAGACCGGGTGAGCGCATATCTATGGTTTGTGCCGTGGAAAATCGGCTAAAATTTTCCGTCTCCGGAGCTTCAGCCGGGGAGGGGTGTTGCGTGGAAAGGAACGGGCTTCCGTGAATATGTTCGGCCGTAATCTGGCGCTGTGGGTGATCATCGGCCTTCTGGTCGTGGCGCTGTTCAATCTGTTTCAGGGCCCCAGCATGCGCAGCGGCGCCCAGGCGCTCGCCTATTCCGATTTCCTGAACGACGTGCAGAACGGCCAGATCACCGATGTGATCGTGCAGAACAGCTCGAACACCGTGACCGGCCATTTCCGCGACGGCCGCAGCTTCACCACCTATATGCCGAACGATCCCAGCCTGATCTCCAAGCTGACCGAGCGCGGCGTGCGTGTCAGCGCCCAGCCGCCCGAGGAAGGCAACCCGCTCTTCACCATCTTCGTCTCCTGGTTCCCGATGCTGCTGCTGATCGGCGTCTGGATCTTCTTCATGCGCCAGATGCAGTCGGGCGGCGGCAAGGCGATGGGCTTCGGCAAGTCGAAGGCCCGCCTGCTCACCGAGCGTCATGGCCGCGTCACCTTCGAGGACGTTGCCGGCATCGAGGAAGCCAAGAGCGAGCTGGAAGAAATCGTCGACTTCCTGCGCGACCCGCAGAAATTCCAGCGGCTGGGCGGCAAGATCCCCAAGGGCTGTCTGCTGGTCGGCCCGCCGGGCACCGGCAAGACGCTGCTGGCGCGCGCCATCGCCGGCGAGGCCAACGTGCCCTTCTTCACGATTTCCGGTTCTGACTTCGTCGAGATGTTCGTCGGCGTCGGCGCCAGCCGCGTGCGCGACATGTTCGAGCAGGCCAAGAAGAACGCGCCCTGCATCATCTTCATCGACGAAATCGACGCGGTCGGCCGCCATCGCGGCGCCGGGCTGGGCGGCGGCAACGACGAACGCGAGCAGACGCTGAACCAGCTGCTGGTCGAGATGGACGGTTTCGAGGCCACCGAAGGCGTGATACTGATCGCCGCCACCAACCGCCCCGACGTGCTCGATCCGGCCCTGCTGCGTCCGGGCCGCTTCGACCGCCAGATCGTGGTGCCGAACCCGGACATCATCGGTCGCGAACACATCCTGCGCGTCCATATGCGCAAGGTGCCGCTGGCGCCCGACGTCGACCCGAAGATCATCGCCCGCGGCACGCCCGGTTTCTCCGGCGCCGATCTGGCGAATCTCGTGAACGAGGCCGCCTTGCTCGCTGCGCGTCGCAACAAGCGCGTCGTCACCATGGCCGATTTCGAACATGCCAAGGACAAGGTGATGATGGGCGCCGAGCGCCGCTCTATGGTGATGGGCGAAGAGGAAAAGCGCCTCACCGCCTTCCACGAGGCGGGTCATGCCCTGGTCGGCCTGCATGTGCCCAAGCACGATCCGCTGCACAAGGTGACGATCATCCCGCGCGGTCGCGCGCTGGGCGTCACCATGTCGCTGCCGGAGAAGGACCGCCTGTCGATGTCGCAGCTCGAACTGGAATCGCGTCTGGCGATGATGTTCGGCGGTCGCATGGCGGAAGAGCTGGTCTTCGGCAAGGAAAACATCACCACCGGCGCGTCCAACGACATCCAGCAGGCCACGGGGCTCGCGCGCCGCATGGTCACCGAATGGGGCATGAGCGACAAGCTCGGCCGCCTGCGCTACTCCGACAACGAGGAAGAGGTTTTCCTCGGCCACAGCGTCACGCAGCGGAAGAACGTGTCGGATGCCACCGCGCGCCTGATCGACGAGGAAATCCGCACCATCATCGACACCGCGGAGACGACCGCGCGTCGCATCCTGACCGACCATCGCGCCGAACTCGACAAGATCGCGCTGGCGCTGCTGGAATACGAGACGCTGTCGGGCGACGAGGTCCGTGCCCTGCTGCGCGGCGAGAAGATCGTGCGTCCCGACGACAAGACGCCGACGCCGGGCAGCGATACCGGCCCGCGCTCGGCGGTGCCGACCTCGCGTGGCGGCGGCAGCAAGCCGGCCGGCGGCTTCGAACCGGAACCGCAGCCCGGCGCCTGATCGCGAGATACCGAGTGAATACGGAAACGCCCGGGTTCAGCCCCGGGCGTTTTTCTTTGTGGGCTTTCTCCAACCCACAATTCGTCACCCTCGGGCTTGACCCGAGGGTCCATTCGCCCGCGACACCATCATCAGGCGATGCCTGCCCTCCATCGGCGCCAGTGCAAGTCCTGCCTGAGATCCCCGGATCAAGTCCGGGGATGACGGAGTTGGAATCGGAATGGGCGAGGGCGCGCGTCCCTGCCCCTCACTCCGCCGCCTGCTGCTCCACCGGCTGCACCGGCTGGAAATCCGGCTGCGGCCATGGCGTGTCGGCGAGGCGCTTCTGCGCCTCCAGCAGGGCGCGGATCGCGGCGGTCAGCGCGTCGCTGCAGCGGTCGGGTTTGACCAGCAGGCCCTGGGCATCGACGCAGCCGGCGCCAAAGCTGCTGCGCAGCAGCGCCTCGGCCCGGCGCACCTCCTGCAGGATCTCTGCGGAATTGCGGAAGGCGGCGGGCAGGGTCTCGGCTTGGTGGACGGCGTCGGACATGCGTGGCCCCTCACTGCAGATATACGCTGGCCGTGATCTGGCCATTGCGACGCAGCCCTTCAAGAGGCTCACAAAGATTTCACATAGCGCGGAACCGGCGGCGTCGCGCTTCGTTGACCGGCTTCCGTCATGCTAGCCTCGCGCCCGCAACCTGCAGCGAGGCCGCATGCTCACCGTCCATCACTTAGGCAAGTCGCAGTCCGAACGCATCGTCTGGCTCTGCGAGGAGCTCGGGATTCCCTACGAGCTGAAGCTCTATGCCCGCGCGCCGGTGCTGGCACCCGACGACTACCGCGCGCTGCATCCGATCGGCTCGGCGCCGGTCATAACAGATGGCGATCTCACGCTGGCGGAATCCGGCGCGGTGGTGGAGTGGATCATCGCGAAACACGGCGCGGGCCGCCTGAGCGTAGGCAAGGACGATCCAGCCTTTGCCGACTATCTCTACTGGTTCCATTTCGCCAACGGCACCTTGCAGCCGGCGGTGATGCGGCTGATGATTTCCGGGCGCTTCTCGCCGCCGGAGGATCATCCGGCGCTGAAGCTGGGGCAGGGCCGCATGCAGCGCATTCTCGGCCATCTGGAAACGCGGCTCAGCAAAGTGCCGTATCTCGCCGGCGACAGCTTCACGGCGGCCGATATCATGACGGTGTTCTCGCTCACCACCATGCGCTATTTCCAGCCTTACGATCTCTCAGGCTATCCCTGCATTTTGCAGTATCTGGTGCGCATCGGCGCGCGCCCGGCCTATCAGCGCGCCATGCTGAAAGGCGATCCGGGGATGAAGCCGCTGCTGGGGTGACGTGATGGTGGTTCACATATAAAAATCGTCATCCCCGGCCACAGCACGTCACCCGCGTTACTCCAGATACGTCATCCTCGGCCTTGTGCCGAGGATCTCAGGCCGGACTGGCAGAGACGTCGATGGAGTGCTGGTGCCGCCGTCTCTTGGCGTTGGGACGGGATGGATCCTCGGCACAAGGCCGAGGATGACGGTTTGTGGTGTGGAGCCTGTGCCGTCGCTACCGCCCCGCCAGAAACTCCGCGATCCAGCGCATGCCGATGCCATCCGTCTCGCCGCTGTCCTGCGGCAGGCCCGGCGGCACCTGCTGCTGCGATCGCAGCGCGATCAGGTCGGCGAGATAGGCGCGGCTGAATTCCGGGTGGAACTGCACCGACAGCACCGGCGCGTTGCGATAGCGCAGGCCGGCAAAGGCGCAGGCCGCGGTCGTCGCCACCACCTCGGTCTCCGGCGGCTGCAGCACGATCTGGTCCTGATGCGAGGCCGGCATCATGATCGCCTGTCTGCTGCCGCCGAGCGTGGTGTCATACCGCTCCATGCCGACGCGAAAACCCTGTGCGGCTTTCTCGACTTTGCCGCCCAAAGCCTCGGCGATGATCTGGTGGCCGAAACACACGCCCACCATGCGGTGCTGCTGCTCTGCGGCGTCGCGGATGAATCGTTTGAGCGGTTCGATCCAGGGCAGGTCGTCATAGACGCCATGGCGCGAGCCAGGGATCAGCCAGGCCTCGCAGGCGTCCGGCGCGGGCAGCGTTTCGCCGTTCACGACCGAGACGGTGGTGAAGCTGGCGCCGGGCAGCAAGGCGCCGAGCTGCGCCGCGAACATCGCCGGATAGCTGATGTATGTGTCCTGCAGGGGCGCGGGCACCGGCCCGCATTCGATGATGCCGATTTTCATCCTGCTGCCATTTGGGTTTGCCCTATCCCCGGGCTGTTTAAGATGGCATGAGAGAGTACGCTACACTTCAGTGTTTCAATTGAGCTTTTGATTACCTTTCTCTCCAAGAAGGATTCGGAATTCATTTTCTAAATTTATAAGCTCTCTCTGTATGTCATTCTTTACGTGAGTGGCGATTGTATTCCATGTTTTCATTTCGTTTGTGGTTGGATTGTCACTCACAGATCGTTGGAAATCTGTCGCAGCATCCATGCATTGACGGTTTATGCCTGTGAGTGCGTCTGCGATTGGTTTTGGAAAGAAGATGCGGTTAGGCGAGTATGTGGCATAAAATTTATTTTGGGCCTTTACAATTTTCTGAAAGCGCTCGGTTTTCGAGGGCTCTCCCACATATCCACTTAATCTTACGTAGTCTTTCAGGTTGTCATAAAGTTCAGCCAGATCTGAGTAAGTCTGCGCAATAGCATCGGCACGTTTTTCATGAAGGCGAGAGAATCTAATTTCATGTTCAACAGTGACTGTATTTAGCTGTGAACGGAGTCTTTCAAGTTCAACATCTGACTTTGCCTTTAATTCGGCTTTGTGTGTCTCAAGCTTTTGATCATATTCACTCTTAATTGAACTCTTTATTCTCTCCGACATCCATGTCTTTGCTAAAAAGACAACGCCACTAGCTGCGACCGCCGCTGTAGCCAATGCCGTCGTGAATGATAGTGCAATTTGGGTAAATATCTCGGCGAACATCTCACCGCTCCGTCAGCGCCAGCTTGGCACCGAGCGCCACGAAGACCGCCGCGAATGTCCGGCGCAGCCACAGCATGACTTTCGGCCGGCTCAGCACATGGTCGCGCACGTAGGCGGCAAACAGCCCATACAGCGCAAACACCACAAAGGTCATCGCCATGAACACGCCGCTCATTTCCAGCATGCGCGGCAGGGCGTCGGGTGCGTCGGTCGCGATGAACTGCGGCAGGAAGGCGAAGAAGAAAATCGACAGTTTCGGATTGAGCAGGTTGATCACGATGGCCTCGATGGTCACCTGCCATGCGCTCGTCTTGTGCGGCCCCTTGCCGGTGAGCGACAGGCTGCCGCGGTCATGCCAGGTCTGCCAGGCCATCCACAGCAGATAGGCCACGCCGGCATATTTCACCGCGTCGAACAGCAGCGCGCTGGTATGCAGCAGCGCGGCCAGGCCGGTGATCGCGGCGATCATATGCGGCACGATGCCGAGCGTGCAGCCAAAGGCCGCCACCAGGCTGGCCCGGCCGCCCCGGGTCAATCCGGCAGCAACCGTGTAGATCATGCCGGTGCCGGGCGTGGCGACGACGATCAGGGCGATCAGCAGGAAATCGAGGGTCATGGTGCGCGGCTCCTGTTTATTCGGCAGCGTTGGGCGTATCGCCGGCCTCGGCGAAATTGGCGATCTCGACTTCGCCATCGGGGAATTCTGCCACGATATGCAGCCGCCCGCCCATGGCTTCGATCACCCGGCGCAGCGTGCTGACATACATATCCGTGCGCTTTTCCAGCTTGGCGACCGCCGGCTGCTCCACCTGCAGCAAGGCGCCCAGTTCGGCCTGCGACAGGCGCAAGG
>JAEYSS010000017.1 GCA_023434425.1 Pseudomonadota bacterium
GGTCGAGGAAGTGCGGCAGGGGTTGAGGCCTGCAGACGCCATCCTGCGCTGCTCATGGCCGGTCGAGCTGCATGACCGGGCGGAAGACGTGCACTGGGAAGAATTCGGCGACGACCATCTGCATTATCTGCCGTTCCGCAGCATGGTGCCGCGCGGTGCCGACAATCTGGTGGCGGCCGGCCGTTGCATCGACGGCGATCCGGCAGCACTCAGTTCGGTCCGTGTGATGGGGCCCTGCATCGCCATGGGTGCGGCGGCCGCGCAGGCGCTCGACCTCGCCGGTGCCGGCTCGGTGACACAGATCGATATCGCCGCCTTACAGCAGCGCCTGCAGGATAATCTCGAACGGCGCGACCCGGCCTGAACCGGATCGCGCCGCCGGACTGTGTTTACGGTCGCGCTTCCAGCGTATCCACCAGCTGCCGCAGCAGCGTGATGAATTCCGCGCGTTTGCCGGCCGGGAGCGGATCCAGTATGCGATCCTGTGCCCGCGCCACACCCGGCTGCGCCGCCCGCAACTGCCGTTCGCCTTCCGGCGTGACCGCCAGCGCGTTGGTGCGGCGATCGCTCTCGGTGCGCTGACGGATCAGCAGACCGCGTTTGATCAGCCGCGCCACCATTTCAGCTACCGTCGAGCGGTCGATGCCAGTCTGGCGCACGAGGTCCACCTGGCTGATGCCGCTTTTCTGGTAGATGGCGAGCAGCAACGCGAATTGCCGCGGCGTCAGTCCGTTGCTGCCGACTTCCGCCGTATAAAGATCGACGGCGAGCTGCTGGCAACGACGCAACAGATGCCCTGGAGCATCCTGCAAACTGAAAACGCCGAGGGTATCCCCGGTACCGTTATGGGTGGTCTTGTCCCCCGACATGGAACCTCCCGGTTTCTTATATTTTTTACTAGCCTACCTGTGACTGGGCGGGTGTTTTTAGCCCCGCTTCTCAGTCCACTGATAAAACGCCATTTCCATGGGATACGTCCAGTGGAAGCGGGAATATTTTATCTGCTGCGCACTATATGCATTAAAAAGTGATCCTTGCGCCTGCAAACACCGGTGTCTTATGCAGAACCCGAGAAACTTCCGCTTTTCCAGGCAGGTACCCGAAGGCGACAATCGCGAGCGCCATGTCTGCGGCGATTGCGGCTGGATCCACTACGTCAATCCCAAGATCGTGGTCGGCGCGGTGATCACGCAGGATGAACGGTTTCTGCTCTGCCGGCGGGCGATAGAGCCGCGCCACGGTTTCTGGACGATCCCGGCCGGTTACATGGAGGAGCGCGAAACTTCCGAAGCCGGCGCGATGCGCGAGGCGAAGGAAGAGGCCTGCGCCGAGATCCGCATCGACGCGCTGCTGGCGGTCTACAACATTCCGCGCATCAGCCAGGTGCAGCTGATCTATCGCGCCACGCTCGCCAGTCCGGAATTTTCCGCCGGTCCGGAATCGCTCGAGGCGAAGCTGTTCGGCTGGAACGAGATCCCGTGGGATGAACTGGCATTCCCGTCAGTGCGCTGGGCACTCGAGCATCATCGCAGCGTGATCGGTCGCGACAGCTTCCCGGCCTTTTCAAATCCGCCGGGCGAGTTCGGGAATTACTGATCGAGGCCCGCCAGCGCACGCGCAAAGCCCTGCGCCGAGAAGGGCTGCAGATCAGCAGCCTGTTCGCCGACGCCGATGTAATGCACCGGCAGGCCGAACCTGTCGGCAATCGCCACCAGCACGCCGCCGCGCGCGGTGCCATCCAGCTTGGTGACAACGAGGCCGGTGACCGCACAGATCTCCCTGAAGGTTTGCACCTGGTTGATGGCGTTCTGGCCCGTGGTGGCATCCAGCACCAGCAGCACATGATGTGGCGCATCGGGCACCTGCTTCTTCAGCACGCGCACGATCTTGGCCAGTTCCTGCATCAGGTCGGCCTTGTTCTGCAAGCGGCCGGCAGTATCGATCATCAGCACATCGATGCCGTCTGATTGAGCTTGAGTCAGGGCATCGAAGGCGAGGCCTGCGGCATCGGCGCCGGTTTCGCGCGCCAGCACCGGTGCCTTGGCGCGCTCACCCCAGATTTTCAGTTGCTCGATGGCCGCGGCACGGAAGGTGTCGCCGGCGGCCAGCATCACGCGTTTGCCGTCATCGTGCAGTTTGCTGGCGATCTTGCCGATGGTCGTGGTCTTGCCAACGCCATTGACGCCGACGACCAGAATGACCTGTGGCTTCGCGCCATCCAGCAGCAGTGGTTTCTCCACCGGCTGCAGCAGCGGCGTGACCGATTCCGCCAGGGCCATGCGGATTTCGTCGGGCGTGATGTCCTTCTCAAACCGGTCCCTGGCGATGGCGGCGACGATCTTGCCAGCCGTCGTGACACCGAGATCGGCGCCGATCAGCGTCTCTTCCAACTCATCCAGTGCTGCACGATCCAGTTTGCGCTTGGTAAACAGCGCGCCGATCTGCTCGCCGAGCTGGCCGGCGGAACGCGACAGGCCGGCCTTCAGCCGGCCAAACCAGCCGGTCTTCTTGTCGCTGCCGCTGTCCGTTTCGCTCATGCCGCATCCAGCCAGAGTTTGCCATCGCGAACCGCCGCGATGCGGGCGGCGACAATGCTGCCCTTGGTCATGTGATCGGGCAGCACGACCGGCGCGTAGGTCTCGTCGCGGCCCACGCCTTCCTGCTCCACCAGAATCTGCGCTTCCACACCAATGCGCCGGGTGAGGAAACGTTCCAGCGCCGCGTCGGCAGTCTGGCGCAGGATGGCGGCACGCGCCTTGCGCAGTGCGACCGGAAGCTGCGGCATGCGCGCGGCCGGGGTGCCGGGACGCGGCGAATAGGGGAAGACATGCACGAAGGCGAGGCCGGCCTCCTCGATCAGGCTGCTGCTGTTGTCGAAGGCCGCATCGCTCTCGGTGGGAAAGCCGGCGATCAGGTCGGCGCCCAGTGCAATGCCGGGCCGCAGCTGTTGCAGCCGCTGCGCCATTTCCAGCGCCTGGGCGCGGGAATGCCGGCGCTTCATGCGCTTCAGGATCAGGTCGTCGCCGGCCTGCAGGCTCAGATGCGCATGTGGCATCACGCGCGGCTCGTCGGCGTATAACTGCAGCAGCTCGTCGTCGATCTCGGCGGGATCCAGCGAGGAAAAGCGCAGGCGATCCACCCCCGGCACCAGATCGAGCAGCCGGCGTGCGGCATTGCCCAGGGTAGGCTGGCCCGGCAGGTCATGGCCATAGGAGGTGATGTCCACACCGGTCAGCACGAACTCACGATAGCCGCGCCCGACCAGCGCGCGGGCCTGTTCGACGACAGCGCCCAAGGGGAGCGAGCGGCTCGGGCCGCGGCCATAGGGAATGATGCAAAACGTGCAGCGATGGTCGCAGCCCTGCTGGATTTCGAGATAGGCGCGCGGACGGCCCGGGAAGTGGCTGACCGCGGGAAGCGCCGCCGGAGCGTCTGTCAGGATATCGCCGACGGCTATGCGACTGCTGTCGGCGCCGAGATCGCGCCAGACAGTCTCGTTCAGCTTTTCACGATTACCGATCACATGATCGACTTCCGGCATCGCCGAGAAAGCGCCGGCATTGACCTGTGCGGCGCAGCCGGTGACGACGATCCTCGCCGTGGGTCGTTCGCGGCGCAGCCGGCGGATCGCCTGCCGGGCCTGTTTCTCGGCTTCGGCAGTCACGGCGCAGGTATTCACCACCACGATATCGTCGCGGCCATGCTTGCCTAATGCTGTGCGGATTGCCTCGCCCTCGTAGGCGTTGAGGCGGCAGCCGAAATTCAGGACGTCGGGCACTGTTTCCGCTGCCGACATCACGCGGCGTCGTGCAGGGCGGCCCAGAAGGTCGGCGGGATTTCGCCGCGGAAGGCCTCGGTGGCCGGGCCGGTCATATAGATGTGATTGTCAGCGGCCCATTCGATGGTCAGCACGCCGCCATCCAGCACGATCTGCGCCTTGCGCTCACTCAGATCCCGGCGCGCGGCCGCCACCAAGGTGGCGCAGGCACCGGTGCCGCAGGCGCGCGTGATGCCGGCACCGCGTTCCCAGACGCGCATGCGGATCTGCTTGCGGTCGATCACCTGGGCGAATTCGACATTGATGCGCTGCGGGAACAATGGATCGTGCTCGATCTGCGGCCCGATCTCGGCCAGCGGCACGGCTTCGGCATTGGGCACGAAGAACACGACATGCGGGTTGCCGACATTCACCGCGCCCGGCTTGTCGTAACCGCCATGGCTGTAGGCCATGCTCATGGTGTTCATTTCGCGGGCCAGCGGGATGGCCTGCCAGTCGAAACGCGGCTCGCCCATATCCACGGTGATCACACCGCTGGTACCGGCTTTGGCATTCAGCCAGCCGCCCAGCGTGTCGATGCTGACGGCATCCTTGCCGTTTTCGCGCATCAGCAGGGTGGCGACGCAGCGCGCTGCATTGCCGCAGGATTCCACCTCGCCGCCATCGGCATTGTGTATCCGCATGAAGGCATCCGCCTTGTCCGAACGCTCGATGGTGATCATCTGGTCGAAGCCCACGCCGCGCTTGCGGTCGCCCAGCAGCTTCACCGCCGCCAGGTCGAGCGGCAGGCTGTGGGCGCGCGCGTCCAGCACGACGAAATCGTTGCCGAGTCCGTGCATTTTGACAAAGGGCAGGGGGGCGGTCGGATGCATGCGGGGGTTATACGGCTGGAGGGCGGTGGAGTCCAGATAAGGCCGGCCCAGCTGGAAAACAGGGGGGCTGGAAAACAAGGAGGCGGAGCAGCCTATTGGGCCGGTTTGACGCCCGGTTTGGCCTTGTCCACCGCGGCCTTCAGCGAGGCGCGCAGCTGGGCTTCCAGCGGGCCACCCGAACCTTTGATCTTGTGCGACACCACCACATACAGAGTGTCGACATGGATGGAGACGATTTCCTGCTGCAACTCGTCGAGGTCTTCCAGCTCTTTCAGGAAGTCGTGCAGCGACTTGGCGAATTCGGTCAGCAGCGGATAGCCGAACACGCCGCCCATACCCTTGATCTGGAAGGCTTCCTCGCGGATATGTTCAAGCACTTCGCGGCGCGCCGAAGGATCGGTGGCGGCGCGGCCCAGCGCCTCGCGCAGGCCTTTCAGGCTTTCCACCGTCTCGTTCAGGAACTCGGCCGAGGAATTCTCGACCAGCTGCTCCATCTTCTTGAGCGTTTCCTCGTCGAGCTTGATGCTCATGCCGGTCTTGTAATTGACCGCCTTGCGTTTCAGCTCGCCACGATTGGGGATGAACTGGGGTTTGTTTCGCATTGCGCGCCCGGCGGCTAGTCCGGCTTCTGCTGGCGGCGATCCGGCCCTTCGAAGGGGATCTGCTGCCGTCGGCGGTCGGGGCCGAAATAACCTTTCACGCTCACGAAGTCGCGCGGTCGCGCGATCACCGAAACCAGGCGGCGATACATGCCGTCTGCCGTGAAAGGCTTGGCGAGAAACTCGGTCACGCCCTTGTCGCGTGAGTCCATCACGTATTCGACTTCGGAATTGGCGGTCAGCATGATCACCGGCATCATGCGATCGGGCGAGCCGCCATCGGTGCGCAGCCAGTCGAGCAGTTCGAGGCCCGAGCGCGGCTTGAGATTCCATTCCGTCACCAGCACGTCGTAGCCGCCGGCGCGCAGGTTGGCGATCGCCTTCTCGCTGTCGCGCGCCGTCGTCACCTGCGTGCAGCCAAGCATCATCAGGATGTCCTTCACCAGCTGGCACATCAGCCGGTTGCTATCCACGACGAGAAAGCGGACGTGGCTGAAATCGATTTTCTCCGACATGCCGTTTCGACCGCCCCTCTGTTCACAACCCGATGGCTCGGATTGGCCGGCGTTTCCGGACTGCGCAAGGCCGTATTCACCCCTGGCCATGCTGCGCTAGAATCGTGGAAATACTTTTGCGATCATATATATACTGGCAGTCCACTGAAGCCAACCGATCCTTGATACTTCTGAGGGGATTGAGCGGCGATTTATTCTACCTGCCACCTTCCGCTCTTGGGCCCGATGTCCAAACCCCCCGCTCCGGCTGGTCTGCTGCTGCTGATTACCATCCTGTATGCGAACGGGATTCTGGCAGCGACCATGTATCTGCCGTCGCTGCCCACGATCGGTGACCAACTCTCTGCGCCGGCTGATGTTCTGCCCATCACCCTGACGGCCTATTTCATTACTTTTGCCGGCGGACAGCTGCTGTTCGGCCCCCTGAGCGACCGCTACGGCCGGCGACCGCTGCTGCTCGGCGGGCTGGCAATGATGGTGGTCGGGTCGGCCGCCTGCGCCCTGGTCGAGAGCCTGCAGGGGCTGCTCTGGGCCCGCGCCCCCCCGGGTCTGGGCGCCGCCAGCGCCATGGCGATCGGCCGGGCCATCGTCAACGATGCCTATGAACGGGTCCAGGCCGCCCGCGCCACCTCGGTGATCAGTGCCGCGATGGCGATCGCGCCGATCGTCTCCCCGCTGCTGGGCGGCCTGATCGAGCAGTATATCGGCTGGCGCGCCAATTTCTGGATCAGCGGCGGCATCACGCTTGTCGTGATGCTGGTGCTGATGCTGCGCATGCCGGAAACCTACACGCCGGGTTTAAGCAGCGGGCCGCTGCTGCCGGGGATCCTGCGCGCCTACGGGTTCCTGCTGCGCAGCCGGATTTTTCTTACCTTCGGCCTGCTCAACATGGGGATCTTCGCCGGCCTGCATGGTTTCAACGCCGCCGCACCCTCGGTGCTGATCGTCAGCATGGATCTCGATCCGGTCAGCTTCGGCGTCCTGATGTCCTTCGGCAGCGCCGGCTTCTTCGTCGGCGCCATCGTGTCGTCCTGGCTCGGCGCCCGGCTTGGCCTGCGCCGCATGGTCGATCTCGGCGTGCTGTGCATGGTCGCTGGCGCCCTGGGGCTGGCCCTGTGGGTCGAAGCGCTTGGCCCCAGCATCACCGCCATCGTGGTGCTGCGGACGCTCTGGGCCATCGGCATGGGACTGGCATTGCCCAATTCGGTGGTGGCCGCAGTTGGCGTCAATCCGGCCGCCATCGGCGCAGGCGCGGCGCTGTCCGGTTTCCTGCAGACCATGGGCGGCATCATGGGATCGGCGGTGAATGCGCTGTTCCCGGCCGGCGATCCGCTGTCGCTCGGTCTCGCTTTTGCCTGCACGGCTCTGTTCGGCGCCATGGTGTGGTGGATGAACCGCGACGCCGCTGCTCCGGTGGCAAAAGCCGGCTAGTTCATCAAGCCTGCGGCTTCAGGACGTCCATCAATTCGCGCCATTCGCGTGGGCTGAGGCCCGATCCGGCCTGCTCCACCTGTTCCCCGGCCAGCATGCGGCGCACCACCTTGATCGCGGTGGCCGAGAGCGAGGCGCCGCCGATGCGGTATTCGCGGAACGCGTCGTAACAGGCCGGCACCCAGCGCTTCACCGTATCCAGCATCGCTTCGGCATAGACGCGGATCTCATACTGCGCGTGGCTGTCGGCGCGGAGCGACAGGAAATGCAGCAGGTTCAGCAGGTCGGTCTTCCAGTACCACTGGGTGTAGAAGTTGACCGTCAGGTTCATGCGGGCCAGCTCGCGCGCCAGGCCCTCGCGGCCCTCGTCGCGCTTCGAGCCATCCGGCTTCTCGTTCAGCATCTCTTCGTATGACGCATAGCTCTGCATCGCATCGCGCTTCAGCAGGTCCAGCACGCGGGCGGCTTCCGGACCGGTCAGCACGTCGCCGCGGCCCTGGCGGTTCGAGCTCGACTGCGCCGCCAGCTGGTCGGGCGCCGGGATGTAGAACTCGTTGTCGAGGATCGAATAGCGCGCGGAATACTCGTTCACATTGGCGGTGCGATGGCGGATCCACTGTCGCGCGACGAAGATCGGCAGCTTCACATGGTACTTGATCTCGCACATTTCGAACGGCGTGGTATGCCGGTGGCGCATCAGGTAGTTGATCAGGCCGCGATCCTCGCTGACCTTCTTGGTGCCGCGGCCGTAGGAGACGCGGGCGGCCTGCACCACTGCCGAGTCGTCGCCCATGTAATCGATGACGCGGACAAAGCCATGATCGAGCACGTTGAGCGGCTCGTACAGGATCTCCTCCAGCGCCGGCACGGTGGCGCGGCGGGTGGTCTGGCTCTGGCTGCGCAGGGCGGCGATTTCGGCGGCCTGCTCCGGCGTCATGGTCATGCGGCAAATCTCCGGGCAATACCGGCGACTCGGGCCGCCGGGCAAAAGGCAGGAGGTTATAGACCGCCACCCCGAGTCCGCCCAAGTCTCCCGGAAGACCGCCGGGACTAAAGCCGGGGCGGGGGCCCTTCAAAAACCACTCCGGACACCCTAGATTAGGTCTGTCGGGGCAACCCGACTATGGCGATAAACGCCGTGCGGAATAGGCGTTACGGACCCGGGGGCAGTACCCGGCGCCTCCACCATGAACCCAGACTTGGCCGTTTTTGGCTGACTCTGGGTTGATGCTGGGGGCGAATCAGGCTCGACGTGCGCAATAAAAACACGGTTTTTGCCCGGCATGATACCGCCGTTATCGGGTCAACCTCTAAGTGCCAACGACAATCGCGTTGCACTCGCTGCCTAACAGGTAAGCGCGGCTCGGGGGGCGCCGGGCAACAGAAGCCCCCCACTTTCCGCCAGGAATCCGGAGTTTAGCTGTGGATGACCCCGGCAACGGCCCGGCTTGGAATTGAACCCCCTGACACTGAGGGGTAAAATGGCGCAATCGGATTTTCGAGAAGATCAGTCATGGCCGGCAAGCTGCTCGACTATAACCTCCTGGTGGAAACCGCGCTGCGTGGCGCGGTGCGCGAGGCGCTGAAGCGCGTCGCGGAATTCGGCCTGCCCGGCAACCACCATTTTTACATCACCTTCCGCACCGACCAGCCCGGCGTCGAACTGCCGGATTATCTGCATGAGCGCTATGCGGAAGAGATGACCATCGTGCTGCAGCACCAGTATTGGGGGTTGGAGGCGCATGAGGACTGGTTCCAGGTGACGCTCAGCTTCAACAAGGTGCCCGAGCGGCTGGTCATTCCCTATGCGGCGATCAGCGCCTTTGCCGATCCCAGCGTGCAGTTCGGCCTGCAGTTCCGCGTCGCCCCGAATGCCGAGAGCCGCCCGTCGATGGCGACGCCGGCGCCGATCGGCAACGCGGAGCAGCCCGGCAAGGCCGAAGATGCCGCCGATGCGCCCGCCGGCGATGACACGGGTGAGCGCAAAACCGGCGACGTGGTCGCGCTGGACGCCTTCCGCAAGAAGAAAACCTGAATCACGCTTTCCTTCCCGGCTCCGCTCTGCAGAGCCGCGCACCAGCCCCGGAGACGACAATGCCCGAGTTCCGCTACGAGGACCTGCTTCCGCTCGGTCCCGACACCACGCCCTATCGCAAGATTTCCGGCGACGGCGTCGAGGTCATCAAGGCGGCCGGCAAGGAGATCCTGCAGGTCAGCGACCAGGCCCTGAGCGATCTCACCTTCAACGCGATGCGCGATATCGCGCATCTGTTCCGCCCCGGCCATCTGGCGCAGTTGCGCGCCATCCTGGACGACAGGGACGCCTCGCCGAACGATCACTTCGTCGCGCTCGAACTGCTGAAGAACGCCAATATCTCGGCCGGCATGGTGCTGCCGTCCTGCCAGGATACCGGCACCGCCATCGTGATCGGCAAGAAGGGCCAGTATGTCTGGACCTCGGGCCGGGACGAGGAAGCCATCTCGCGCGGCGTCTATCGCACCTATACCGAGACCAGCCTGCGCTATTCGCAGCTGACGCCGCTGACGATGTTCGAGGAGAAGAACACCGGCACCAATCTACCGGCGCAGATCGAGCTTTATGCCACCGAGGGCGATGCCTACAAATTCCTGTTCATGGCCAAGGGCGGCGGCTCGGCCAACAAGACCTATCTGTTCCAGCAGACGCCGGCGGTGCTGCGCGGCGACAACCTGATCAAGTTCCTCGATACCCAGATCAAGACGCTGGGCACCGCGGCCTGCCCGCCTTATCACCTCGCCATCGTGATCGGCGGGCTGTCCGCTGAACTCAATCTCAAGGTCGCCAAGCTGGCCTCGGCCCGCTATCTCGACAACCTGCCGACCAAAGGCAGCGACACCGGTCATGCCTTCCGCGATGTCGAGTTCGAGCGGAAGATTCTCGAACTGACCCGCGCCAACGGCATCGGCGCGCAGTTCGGCGGCAAGTATTTCTGCCATGACGTACGTGTGATCCGCATGCCGCGCCATGGCGCGAGCGTGCCGATCGGCATGGCGGTGTCCTGCTCGGCCGACCGCCAGGCGCTGGGCAAGATCACCCGTGACGGCATCTATCTGGAAAAGCTGGAGACCAATCCGGCGCAGTATCTGCCCGAACATGAGGACAAGCTGTCGGCCGAGGTGGTGAAGATCGACCTCAACCAGCCGATGAGCGAGATCCGCAAAAAGCTGTCGCAGTATCCGGTCAAGACGCGACTTTCCCTGACAGGTACTCTCATCGTGGCGCGCGACCTGGCGCATGCCAAATTTGCCGAGCGCATCGAGCGCGGCGAGGGCCTGCCCGACTATGTGAAGAACCACATGATCTACTATGCCGGCCCGGCCAAGACGCCCGACGGCATGGCGTCTGGTTCCTTCGGCCCGACCACGGCCGGCCGCATGGATTCTTA
>JAEYSS010000035.1 GCA_023434425.1 Pseudomonadota bacterium
CTCCACACCGGCACGCTGCGCATTCGCCACCACCTGGTTCGGCACCGGATGGGTCAGCGGCACGCCCGGCGCCAGCGCCAGACCGGCGCAGCCGACCAGCGCGCCTTCATGCAGCTGCATCGGCTGGAAGCCAGCCACGGCAGCCGCGGCGCGCGAGGCCTCGGTGTCATCCCATACACGCACCTCGGCACCGCCAGCGAGCAGCGCGCGGGCCGTGGCCAGCCCGCTGCGCGCCAGGCCGAATACCGCCCAGGTCTGTCCGCGTGTATGGGTGAGAGCGATCATCCCCGGCTCACCGCAGCTTCAGGGTGGAAAGACCGACCAGCGCCAGGATCACCGCGACGATCCAGAAGCGGATCACGATGGTCGGCTCCTTCCAGCCCTTCTTTTCGTAATGATGATGCAGCGGCGCCATGCGGAAGACGCGCTTGCCGGTCAGCTTGAAGCTGGCGACCTGCACCATCACCGAGACAGTCTCGAGCACGAACAGGCCGCCGATGATTGCCAGCACCAGTTCGTGCTTCACGATCACGCTGACAGTGCCGAGCGCACCGCCGAGGCTGAGAGACCCTGTATCGCCCATGAAGACCATGGCGGGCGGCGCGTTGAACCAGAGGAAGCCGATGCCGGCACCGACCAGCGCGCCGCAGAAGACCGCGAGTTCGCCCGCGCCGGCGACATTGTGTATCTGCAGGTAGTTGGCGAAGACGGTATTGCCGACCAGGTAGCAGATCAGACCGAAGCTGGCGGCCGCGATCATAACCGGCACGATGGCCAGACCATCGAGGCCGTCGGTCAGGTTCACGGCATTCGAGGCGCCGATCATCACGAAGGCGGCGAACGGCATCATGAACCAGCCGAGATTGAGCAGCACGTCCTTCAGGAACGGCACGGCCAGGCTGGTATTCAACGGCGCGGCGGCGATCTGGTTGATCCAGACGGCAGCCACACCGGCGATCACAACCTGCAGCGCCAGCTTCAGCTTGCCCGGTACGCCTTTAGGGTTCTGCTTCGTCACCTTCAGAAAATCGTCGTAGAAGCCGATCAGGCCGAAGCCGAAGGTGACCAGCAGCACAACCCAGACATAGCGGTTGGTCAGGTCGGCCCAGAGCAGCGTGCCGACACCGATGCCGAGCAGGATCAGGAAGCCACCCATGGTGGGCGTGCCGCGCTTGCTGATCAGATGCCCTTCCGGGCCGTCTTCGCGGATCGGCTGACCCTTGCCCTGTTTGGCACGCAGCCAGTTGATCAAAGGTTCACCAATCACAAACGACAGAACCATGGCGGTGAGGATCGCGCCGCCGGTGCGGAAGGTGATGTAGCGGAACAGATTGAGGATGTTGATCTCATCCGCCAGCGGATACAGCAGGTGATACAGCATTCTTCTAGACTTTCCTTACCATCCGTTGGCGGCACGCGGTTGCGGTGCCGGGTTCAGCATGTCTTCGACGATCTTGCCCATACGGCTGCCGAGCGACCCTTTCACCAGCAGCACATCGCCAGAGCGCACGGCGCGGCGCAGCGGCTGAATCAGTTCGAGCGAGTTGGGTGCGTAATGGCCGCGCATCTGCGGCGGCAGCGCGTCGTACAGGCCTTTCATCAGCGGGCCGCAGGCAAACACCAGGTCGATCTTCTCGCGCACCAGATCGGCGGCAAGGCTGACATGCGCCGTCTGCTCTTCGGGTCCGAGTTCCAGCATGTCGCCGATCACGGCGATGCGGCGGCCGCGCGCGTTGCTCGGCTTGGCCATCGCCAGCACGGCGAAGGCGGCGCGCATACTGGGCGGGCTGGCATTGTAGCTGTCATCGATCAGGTCCAGCTGACCGCCGTCGCGCCAGTCGAGCGTATGGCGCTCGCCACGGCCCTTCGGCGCGGTGACATCAGCCAGTGCCATACCGGCTTCGGCAAGATCGCCACCGGCCAGATGCACGGCCGCCAGCACACCAAGCGCATTCAGCACCCAGTGGCGGCCCGGCGCACCGATCTTGAAAGTCATCGGATGACCCAGAATCTCGGCAGCCACGCAGGAACAGGCTGAATGCGGCGCGTATTTCACCAGCTTGGCCTGCGCTTCCGCATGCTCGCCGAAACCGATCACCTCCGTGGCACCGGCGGCGCGGGCCGCAGCAGCAATGCGTTCGAAATACGGCGTATCGCGATTGACGATGGCGACGCCACCCGGCTCCAGACCGGCGAAAATTTCAGCCTTGGCGTCGGCGATACCTTCGATACCGTCGAAATTCTCCAGATGCACCGGCTCGATGGTGGTGATGATGGCGATATGTGGCCGCGCCAGCTTCGACAGCGGCGCGATCTCGCCGGCATGATTCATGCCCATTTCGATGACAGCGAACCGGCTGTCGACCGGCATGCGCGCCAGCGTCAGCGGAACGCCCCAATGATTGTTCAGATTGCCGACCGAGGCATGGGTCGCGCCCTGGCCAGCCAGTACATGACGCAACATTTCCTTGGTCGAGGTCTTACCCACGCTGCCGGTGACGCCGATCACCTTCGCGCCGCAGCGCTGACGCGCGGCTGCCGCGAGGTCATTCAAGCCCTGGAAGGTGTCCTTCACACGCAGCAGGTTGCCACCAGGCAGTGTCTGCGGCCCACTGTCGACCATCGCAGCCGCAGCGCCTTTCGCCAGCGCATCGGCGACGAAGACATGGCCATCGAAATTCGGACCGCGGATGGCGATGAAGAGATCGCCGAATCCGACGGTGCGGCTGTCGATCGACACACCCGATGCGGTCCAGAACCCGTCACCCTGACCATGCGTGGCAGAGGCGGCTTCGGCAGACGTCCATAGCGCGAAAGCTTCCATTAACCTTTACCTCCGTATGGTGCGCTGCCCGAACCAGGGCCTTTTTCCGCCGCAGACACGGCTTCGCGCGCCACCAGCAGGTCATCGAACGGACGCACCTCGCCGCCGACGATCTGTCCCTGTTCATGGCCTTTGCCGGCAATCAGCAACAGATCGCCCGGCTGCAATTCATTCGCCGCAGCAAAGATCGCCGCGCGGCGGTCGCCGATTTCGGTCGCCTGCGGCGCGGCCGCCATGACGGCGGCGCGGATGGCGGCGGCATCTTCGCTGCGCGGATTGTCGTCGGTCACGAAGACCCGGTCGGCGAGTTTCGTCGCCACCTCGCCCATCAGCGGCCGCTTGCCGCGATCGCGGTCACCGCCGCAGCCGAACACGACCACAAGGCGCTGCACGGTGTGCGGACGTGCGGCCTTTAACACCGTCTCCAGCGCATCGGGGGTATGCGCGTAATCGACAAAGATGCTGGCGCCGTTCCTGCGCTGCGCCGCCTTCTGCATGCGACCGGCTACGCCGTCGAGCGCGACGAGCGTTTCCCAGGCCGCGGCAGGATGCGCGCCGCAGCCCACCACGAGGCCGAGCGCCGCCAGCACGTTGCCGGCCTGGAAACCGCCGATCAGCGGCAGGTCGACATGACGGCGCACGCCGAAGGCTTCGGTTTCCACCAGCAGGCCGCCGGCATGCGGCACCGCCGACAGCAGCTTGAGTTCGGTGCCAAGCTGGCCATAGCGGATCAGGCGCTGGCCGCGGCGCGTGCAGATCTGCTCGACCTTGGCGCCCAGCGCGGAATCCATGTTGATCACGGCAGTGCCGTTTGGCGGCAGCAGCGTATCGAACAGCCTCAGCTTGGCGTTGAAATAGTCCTCGACCGTCGCATGGTAGTCCATGTGGTCGCGGGTCAGATTGGTGAAGGCCCCGGCATGCGGCGTGATGCCGTCGAGACGGAACTGATCGAGGCCATGGCTGGAGGCTTCGAGCGCCAGATGCTCGACGCCGGCATTCTTGGCCGTTGCCAGAAGTTCATGCAGCCGCACCGGGTCCGGCGTGGTATGCGCCACCGGCAGGTCCAGGCCTGCCCCTTGCAGGCCGAGCGTGCCGAGGCTGGCGCTCTTGTGACCGAGCTTCGCCCAGATCTGCGCGGTGAAGTTCGCCACCGACGTCTTGCCGTTGGTACCAGTGACTGCGGCAATATGCCTGGGCTGCGCACCGAAGAAACTTGCCGCCATCAGCGCGAGGCGACGGCGCGGATTGGGATCGGTGACGAAGGCGATCTGACTGGCGAAGGCCGGGTCGACGTGATCGCTCAGCACGGCGATGGCGCCCTTCTCCCGCGCATCGGGAATAAAGCGGTGCCCATCAGCCTGCGTACCTTTCAGCGCGGCGAAGACAAACCCTGGCCGCACCGCACGGCTGTCGGCGGTCAGGCCGGCGACATCCAGCGCGGCGGCGCGGGGGTCGAGCGGGAGGTCGGCGCAGAGATCACTGAGACGCAAGTTTCTTCTCCTGCGTCCTGGCGACCGTATTGGCCGGCACGGCATTGGCGACGGGCGCGCTGAAATTCGGCATCGGCTGGCCCGGCACCGGCACATACATGGCCTGGCGGATGGCCGGCGAATTCTCGTCCACCGGCGGCACGCCCAGCAGGGGCGCAATCCGGTTGATCACACGGCCGATGGCCGGTGCGGCGGTCCAGCCGGCGGTTGCAAAGCCGTAGGTGCTCTTCTGGCCCTTCGGCTCGTCGATCATGATCTGCACGACGTAGCGCGGATTGTGCATCGGGAAGCCAGCGACGAAGGTGTTGAACAGGGCCTTCTTGTTGTAGCCGCCGCGATCGTTGACCTTTTCCGAGGTGCCGGTCTTGCCGCCGACGAGATAGCCTTCGGCGGCCGCCTTCTTGCCGGTGCCATCCTCGACAACGAGCACCATCAGCTTGCGCATCACGTCGCTGACCTCGCGACGCAAAACCTGACGGCCCGGCGCGGGCATGCCCTGCGGACGCTTGATCAACGTCGGCGGATGCAGCACGCCGCCATTGATGATGGCCGAGGTGGCCGTGGCGAGCTGCAGCGGCGTGACCGACAGACCATGGCCGAAGGAGATCGTCATTGTCTCGACGGTCTTCCAGTTGCGCGGGATCAGCGGCGCACCGAGCTCGGGCAGTTCCAGCGCCGGCTTGTTCAGCATGCCCATACGCTGCATGAACTCGCGCTGGCGCTCCGGCCCCACATCGACGGCCATCTTGGCGGAACCGATATTGGACGAGTACATGAAGATTTCCGGCACGCTGAGCCAGCGGTTCTTCGGGTGGTCGTCCTTGATGGTGAAGCGCGAAATCTGGATCGGCCGGCTGGCATCGTAGCCGTTGTTCAGCTTGACGGTCCCGTAATCCAGCGCCATCGCCGTGTTCAGCGTCTTCATGGTCGAACCCATTTCATAGACGCCGAGCGTGATGCGATTGAACCGCGACTCCTTGCTCGCCGTGCCAGGTTCGGCCGGATCGAAATCCGGCAGACTGACCAGCGAAATGATCTCGCCGGTATAGATATCCATGACGATGCCGCCGCCGCCGATGGCGTTGAAATACTCCATCGTGCGGGCGATCTCGTCGCGCATCACGTGCTGCACGCGAAGGTCGATGCTGAGTTCCAGCGGATCGCCGGTGCGGCTCGGATCCTTCAACTGCTCGTCGAAATGCTGTTCGATGCCGGAGATGCCCCTGCCGTCGATATCGGTATAGCCGACGACATGCACGCCAAGTGCGCCCTGGGGGTAGATGCGGCGCTGCTCGTTGTGGAAATACAGGCCCGGAATACCGAGTCGGTTGACCTCATACTGCTCGCGCGGCGTCAGACCGCGCTTGAGCCAGACGAAGCTCTTGCCCGCGGCCAGCTTGGCCTGCACTTCACCGACCGGCAGTTCCGGCAGCACCTGCGCAAGGCGGGTGGCGGCAGCGGCGGGGTTCTGCACCTTGCGCGGATCGGCGTAGAGCGAGGCGATCTTCAGATTGGTTGCGAGAATCTGGCCATTGCGATCGACAATCGGCTGGCGCTCCATCAACGCCGTTTTCGCCCCCAGTTCCGGATTGAAGCCGCGTGCCACGGCCGGCTCGGCGGCGCTGCGGATCACGGTGAGTTCGACCAGACGGCCACCGAGCAGCAGAAAAGCCAGCGAGAAAAGACCGATGCCGATCACCAGCCGGCCGCGGCTGGCATCCAGTGCCTGCTTGGCAGCGCCTTCCAGGCGCACCATCGCCGGGCTGCCCGGCATGTCGGCCGGCGTGCAGGGCGGGCGCGGCTTCAGCTTCGGCTGCTGGTTTTTCAGCGTGCGGCGGAACAGACCCATCACTGAGCCCTCCGCGGTTCTTTGCCGCCGCGCTGCATCGCCCCGAGCACGGCGGCGACTTCGGCATCGAAAGCAGCCGGCGCTTCAGCTGCAGGCTTATTCGGAATCTGGGCGGCCACCTGCATCGAGGAGACCGGCGCAGGTGCGGCAGCAACGGGCTGCGCGGGTGCCGGAACAGGAGCGGCAGCCACCGGTGGCAGCGCGGGTGCGCTGACGGCGGGTGCCGGTTGCTGTGAATTGGGGACGCCGCGATCCTGGCGCCAGGGCAGCGCCTCGATGGCGACAATGTCCTTCGCGGTGGTGCCGCGCATCTCGAGCAGGCGCTGCGCCTTGTCCTGCAAATAGTCCGGGCGGCTCAGATAGCTCCACTCGGCCTGCAGCACGCCGATGGTTTCGCGTTCCTGGCTGAGTGCGCGATTGAGCTCGATCAGCTCTTCTTCCAGACGCTGCACTTCATAGGACAGCTGGTAGAGGCCGAAGGACACCACGGCCAGCAGCAGTAAAGCGATCAGGGACAGGCCGCGGCTCATGCTGCCTCCCGCATATCGTCATCCGGCCAGGCCGGTGCCGCCGTGCGCCGGGCGGCGCGCAGCTTCGCCGAGCGGGCGCGCGGATTGGCGGCGGCCTCAGTCTCGGTCGGCGCCAGCGCGCCCTTGTGGAGCAATTCGAAGCTGGGCGCACGCGGCGCCCTGGTGGCTTCGGGCAGATGACGCGATCCGCCGGTCTGCTTGCCGCAGCGGCGATCAAGGAAATGCTTCACCACGCGGTCTTCCAGCGAATGGAACGACACGACGGCAAGCCGCCCCTCCGGCTTCAGCAGTTTTTCGGCAGCCACCAGTCCGCGGCGCAGTTCGCCGAGCTCGTCATTCACCACGATGCGCAGCGCCTGGAAGGTACGGGTCGCCGGGTTGATGCCCGGCGCGGCGCGCACGACGCGGGCGACGATCTGCACCAGCTGACGCGTGCGGGTGATCGGGGCTTCGGCGCGGGCAGCGACGATAGCGCGCGCCACGGCGCGGGCGCGGCGCTCTTCGCCGTAGAGATAGATGATGTCTGCCAGTTCGGCTTCGTCGCGGGTATTGACGATATCGGCAGCGGTTTCGCCCTGGTCCGACATCCGCATGTCGAGCGGGCCGTCCTGCTGGAAGGAGAAGCCACGATCGGCCTGGTCGATCTGCATCGACGAGACGCCGATATCCAGCGCCACACCGTCGACGCCCTGAATGCCGATGTCGTTGAGCAGTATGTCCATGTCGCCGAAGCGGCCAGCCAGCAGGCGGAAGCGGCTCGGATGAGCGGCCGAGACACGGTCGGCATGAACTCGCACGGTGGGATCGCGATCGATGCCGATCACCTGGCAGTCCGCCGCGGCCAGCAGGGCCGAACTATAACCACCCGCACCAAAGGTTCCGTCCACAAGCACTTCACCGGCGCGCGGCGCCAGAGCCGCGACAACCTCACCGCACATCACGGAGAGATGAACCGGTCCTGCGGCTTTTTCATGGCCGTTTTGATCTTGCGGACGAAAACGGTCCGCCGGGCTCACGCTTTTGCCCCCGCGCCTGAAGCACCGCCGTTTTTGAGCCAGGCCGCGGCTTTTGCCCGCGCCTCGCTGGCGCGCGCCTCCCAGGCCTTCGGCTCCCAGATCTGAAAGCTGTGGCGACGACCGACAAAGACCGCCTCGCCCGGCGAAGCCAGGCCGGCATGGTCGAGGAACTGCGGCTGCAGCTGAATGCGGCCTTCCTGGTCGAGGTTCAACTCGCTCAGGAACGGCAGCAGGCCATCGATCAGCATTTCGCGCTCGGGATGCAGATCCGGCAATTCGTCGATGCGGCGATTGACGCCATCGAGATAGTCGCGCCCGCCGGCGACCAGTGCCGGGGCAGCGATATCGGGACCGAGAATGAGGCCGCCTTCCGGCTGCCGGCGGGTCAGCAGGGCACGATACGGCGCCGGAACCGAGACACGGCCCTTGGCGTCGATCCGATTTTTGAAGGTGGAGAGAAAAAGCTCCACGCCGCGCCCCCGCGCTCCCTCCCGGCGAACTGCCCCCTTTGGGCATCCTGACCTGGGATAAGATGGGATAGCATGGGCTTATATGGGGGTCAATGGAAATTAACGGTTTGTTATGGCGATTTGGGAGCCGATAGCCCAATAGTCTCCGAGGTTTACATTGGTCAAAGTCCTATTAAATTCCCGTAATGTTCTTTTTTGTTCTCGTGAATCTCCTTGATCTCGCCGCCGCCGACGGACTACACCCAGCAGACGGGGATGGCGGGGCGCAGACCACAGATGAGTGAGCGATTGCAGAGCCTTGGATGCCGGCTGGCCGGGCTGCGGCGCCTGACCTGGACGGCCGCCCTCGCCCTGGCGATGCCGGCCGCAGTGCTGGCGTCGGTTAATGAATTTCTGCCGCGAGACGCGCCGGCGCTGAAGCGCTTTGCCGTCGTGGCCGCCACTGCCAACAACCAGTGTCTGACCACGCAGTTGATCAACAATGATGTGCGGCGCCTGCGTGCCAACGTGTTGCTGTCACCCTGCGAGTTCAACATCGACAACCAGACGCAGGGCTTTTTCATCAGCCGGCCACTGCAGCAGGACGCCTATCAGATTTTCTTCGCCGCCAATCCGAGCTACTGCCTGGCCATGGAGCCGCGCATGCAGATCCTGGTGGCCTCGGCCTGTGCCCTGAATAGCGAAATGCTGGAACAACTGCCCCAACTCTGGGACATCAAGGGCGGCGGTCTGTCGCTGCGGGGTATCGACGGCAAGAAATGGTGCCTCGATACGCGTGCACGCCAGGGCTTCTCGGCAATCTTCGAGCCACAGTTCGTGGAATGCCCGGAACAGATTCCCGACGCCTTCATTCTGCGCGTCAATCGCTGACGTTACGGACAGTTAACTTACCGCCGCCCGCCGGTCCTGCCATGGTGCGGCATGTTCTCGATCCTCGAAATCGCCATCCTTGCTATGGCACTGGTGCCGCAGACGGGTGACTACACTTGCCGCGAACGCGATCCCGGCGAAATCTTCTGCACCAACGGCATGACGGTACGTGTGCTCGCCGACGATACACTGCGCTTCAGCACGTTCGTCGATATCCGCCGCGACGAGAATGGCACCTATCATTTCAGCAACGGCATGCGGGCGATGCGCAGCGCTGCCGGGGGAATCTGGTTTTCGAGCGGAATATCAGTGCGGCGGCGCTCCTACAACACCTTCGACTTCACCAACCGGATGACCTGTCAGACGGTGCTGCCGGAAACCGCTACCTGCCGACGCGATCTCTATCCAAAAACCTGACGAGGCCGCGCAGGCCGCAGGCGTCGGAGCCTGCTTCGCCGCCATTTCGATCAGAAGCTGGCCCGCACGCCGGCATAGATGGCGCGGCCAGGTGTTTGATAGGTGTAGACATCCTCGTATTCCGTATCGAGCAGGTTCTCGACACGACCGAAGATTTCCACATTCTCCGTTACCCTGTAGCCCGCCGCGAGATTCACCAGGGCATAGCCGTTCAAAGTCTGGCGACTCGTATTCGCACCGAAACCGGTTTCGAAGTTATTGTCGACCTGGCGACCGTTATACAGGATGCCGAGATTGACGTTCGCGCGGCTCTCCATGAAACGATAATTGGCGTTGAAGCTGGCGACATGGGCCGGGCGCCGCACCAGTTCTTCGCCGGTAATGGGTACTTCCGTTTTTATGTAGGTATACGTGGAACGAAGGGTCAGGTCGGTGATCAGCTCCACTGTGCCTTCCAGTTCAATACCGCGGATTTTCGACTCGCCGTTCACGTTTACGGCACTGGAGCCGCTGTTCTGAATCAGCTTGTCGATGCGTTGGTCGAAATAGGTCAGACCCACCTGCCCTCTGTTACCCCAGAAGCCCTGATCCACACCGACATCCCATCCTCTGGTTTCTTCCGGCTGAAGATGGGGATTTCCGGTGAAGGTAGAGGTAAAACCATACAATTCGGTCATGGTCGGATTTTTCACGCCCGTGCCATAACCGCCACGAAGCTTGGCATCCGTGTTCAGGAACCGGTAGGCAGCCGTAACGCGATACGTGCGGGCATCATGAAAAATATCGTTGCGATCTTCGCGCACGGCGCCGGTCAGGAATACCCGCCTGAAGAAATCGACCTCGTACATGCCGACAAAGCCGGTATTGCTGATTTCGCGTTTCACGTAAGGCGTAACAAAGCTGCTGACGAAGCTCTCGTTCTCCTGCTCTGCCAGGAGTGTTACCGTGTGGCGGGCTTCGGCAAAGGATGGTGTGTCAAACAGCACATTGGTGCGGTAGTTATACTTAATCTTGTCACCGTAGCTGGAGCTGGTCGTATTGTAGCTATTGGTGTCGTTCTGGGTATAGGCCGTGCCGACGATATGCTCCCAACGCCCATCCGCAATGACCAGTTTGCCCTGTCCGCGACCGTAGATATGGCTGCCATTGGTACGCGACGTATCGTCGAATGCAAAAGTGTCCGATCCGTCGTATTCACCCTGGTAATATGTATAGCGACCGACGAAATCGAAATTCAGGTTCTCCGCTGGCGCGACGCCGAGTTTCGAGAAGACGGTTTTGTTCCTGTAGGCATCATTCTCGAAATTACCGCGACTCTCGGTGGCCCGGGTAATGCCGCCAGTGCGGTAATCCAACCCGCTAAGCAGAAAGTGGTATCGCTCAGCGCCGCCGCGCACTGAGGCATTCGTCTGGTACGTGTTGAACGAGCCCCCTTCGAAAGCACCGCTGACGGATGGCTTGCCGGAACCGCGTCGTGTAACGATGCTGATCACGCCACCAGCCGCATCCGAGCCATAAAGCGCGCTCTGCGGTCCGCGCAGCACCTCGATACGCTCGACGTCAGCCGCCAGCAGATGGGCGAAATCGAATTCCGAACCGCCGGCCACGTTGTTCACCTCGATCCCGTCGATCAGCACCAGTGTCTGGTTGCCTTCCGAACCGCGAATGCGGGCCTGGGTTGGGCCGCCCACGCCACCGGTGCGGCTTACGGCCATGCCTGGTACCTCACGCAACACATCGGAGACCAGTTGGGTCTGGCGCTGCTGAAGTTGCTCGCCGGTGATGATGGTGACCGCACTGCCGACTTCCGCGAGCGGCGTTTCGGTCATATTGGCCGTAACCGAGATTGCGGATAGCTGCGTCGGTGCCGCTGAGCTTTGGGCGACGGCCTGACCGCCCATGCTCACGGTGAGCGCTGCAGCGGTGGTCAGGAGAACATAACGAAAGGGAACGAACGGATTGCGGCCCGGATGGGCCATGGTCGGGACAATCATAGAGACCTCGGCGGTTCGCCATGTGGCACGTCACCGCGTTCGAGGTCGCTCCCGAAGTGCCCCTACAAAAAAGGCGCACAGGGTGGCTAACCCACCGGTGCACCCTGCCCGATGTGATCGCGTGTGACCACGGATGACGGCTGGTCTCCTGGCTCGCAGGTCATCGCCTTCTGTCGCCTTCCCGGGGCTTTGCGACCCCAGTGGCTAGTGACAGTAGACTCTCTGCTTACAGTTGCAGGGGCAGCCACGGCGTTGAACCGTGTTCCCAGTTAGGCCCCGAAGGGCACCGTCTGCGTGGCAAATTGCACAGCTTGGCCGAGTCTGTCAATTCAGAAACAAAACGGGCAATTCGGATAAGCAGGGTGCCAGATGGCCTGTAAGCCGGGTTCTGTCCATCCACACCAGAATTGCTTCTGGCATGGACTGGACGGCCATTCCTCTGGGACGCCCATTGCTGGACGCCTCGCGCGACCGACCCGGATGACGAACCGGAAACAGTTCTGCAGGCTTTCGCCTGCTGCCATCCCTATTTGGTCTTGCTCCCGGTGGGGTTTGCCATGCCGCTTCCGTTACCGGTCGCGCGGTGCGCTCTTACCGCACCCTTTCACCCTTGCCATGACAGGTCATGGCGGTCTGCTCTCTGTGGCACTGTCCCTGGGGTCGCCCCCGCCGGGCGTTACCCGGCACCGTCGTTCCGTGGAGCCCGGACTTTCCTCGCGTGCTTGCGCACCCGCGGCCGCCCGACCCTCTGGCACGCCCGATCTAGCGCAGGACGCGCGGCGGACAAGGGCTATTCGGCTTCGGCTTCCGGTTCGGGTTCCGGTGCGGGGCCTTCTGCTTCGGGGCCTTCCGCTTCGGGGCCTTGCGCTTCGGGGCCTTCCGCTTCGGGCGCGTCGGCGTTGCGGATCGCGGTGCCCCAGGCCTGGACCTCGACCAGCACCTGCGGCGTCAGTCCCGCGGCGAGCATCGTGCGGCGATAATCGGACCCTACGCGCACCACGCCGTCCGCACCCGTCACGCGCGCGGTCCGGTGCAGCGCGGCCGTCGCCTCGGCGGCGTTGGGCGCGTTGACCGAGGCGATTTCATTCCCCGCCGCGTCGAGCCGCGCGGGGCCCGCCAGGCGGACGCGGATCGTCCCGAGCTCGATCGTGGATTGCCGGATACCGCTACTGGACATGCATTTCCTCCGGCACGGACGGTAGCGCGACGAGATTTACGGCGTGTCACCAGAATTGCTGAACGCGACGGATACCTTCTTTTTCGCGCAGATGTCAGTCGTCGCCCTGCGGCTTGGGGAGGAGGAGCGCGAGCAGCAGGCAGCGGCATTCCATGTCGATCTCGCCGTCGATCAGCTCGGGGCGGAAGCGCCGCTGGAACGCTGTCACCGCCGCTCGCCCGTCGGTGACGTCGTAGCCGAAGCGTTCGAGCGCGAGCATGAAGCCCGCGTCGGGCCAGCCCGGGTCGACCAGGTTCCTGGTCGGCCGCGGGAGCGCGAGGCGGAGGCGGGCGAGCGCGTGCCAGTTGAACAGCTCGCCCGGATCCTGCTTGCGCGCGGGGGCGACGTCCGAATGGCCGACGACGTTGCCGCGGGTGATGCCGTGGCGTTCCTTGATCTCGGCGACCAGCGGGATGACGGAGCCCATCTG
>JAEYSS010000113.1 GCA_023434425.1 Pseudomonadota bacterium
TGGGAATTCGACGCCGAGGGTCTGATGCAGCGCCGCGAGGCCAGCATCAACGACGTGCGCATCGCCGAAAGCGACCGCAAGTTCAAATGGCCGCTCGGTCGGCGACCCGACGACCATCCGGGGCTGAGCGAGCTGGGGCTCTAGTTTTTCATTGTCACCCCGGCCTTGAGCCGGGGCCCCATTTGTAATGGGATGCCGGGTCAAAAAGCCCGGCATGACGAAGGAGGCGAAAATGCCCGCAGCCCTCATATCCCGCGACGACGCCATTGCCCGCATCGCCGAAGTCTTCCGTCAGCAGGGCTTCGAGGGCGCGTCTTTGAGCGCGATCACCGCAGCCTCAGGGCTGGGCAAGGGCAGCCTGTACAACCACTTTCCCGGCGGCAAGGACGAGATGGCGCAAGCCGTGCTGACGCATGTCGAGGACTGGTTCGAGGCGGAGGTCTATGCGCCATTGCGTGCGGCTGCCGAGCCGCGCGCGGCGGTCGCTGCCATGTTCGCCGCGGTGGACGGCTATTTCCGCAGCGGCCGGCGCATCTGCCTGGTCGGCGCCTTCGCGCTGGATACGACGCGCGACCGTTTCGCCGCTGCCGTGCAGGATTATTTCGCCCATTGGATCGAGGCGCTGGCCGCCTGCCTGAAACGCGCCGGGGCGAAACAGCCGCGGACGCTGGCGGAAGCCGCCGTCGCCGGCATCCAGGGCGCGCTGGTGCTGAGCCGGGCGCTGGACGAGCCGGCGATTTTCACGCGGCAGCTGCGCGATCTGCAGGCGCATCTGATCTCCGCACTTGATTGACGCTGGGGCAGTGCCCTTAGTCTTACCTTAAAGGTCATAAAGGGAGGACAGGGCATGCGCAGCGGTATCATCCTGCACCATTACGGCACCTCGCCGTTTTCCGAGAAAGTCCGTGTCGCGCTCGGCATCAAGCAGGCCGAATGGCAGTCGGTGAAAATCCCCGCCGTGATGCCCAAGCCCGACCTCACGCTGCTGACCGGCGCCTATCGCAAGACGCCGGTGATGCAGGTCGGCGCCGATATCTACTGCGACACCCAGATCATCCTGCGCGAGATCGAGCGCCGCCTCCCCACGCCGACGCTCTATCCCGGCCCCGCCAAGGGCCTGGCCGAGGGCGTCGCCTTCTGGGCCGACCACCAGCTATTCGCCGCCTCCGTTGCCATCGCTTTCGGCGCGATGGGCGACCAGCTGCCCGAAGCCCTGCTGGAGGACCGTTCGAAATTCTCCGGCCGCACCATCGATCGCAGCAAGCTCAAGATGCAGGCCGCGGTGATGAACGGGCCGCTGCGCGCGCATCTGGGCTGGATCGAGGATGCGCTGCATGACGGCCGCAAATTCCTGTTCGGCGACCAGCCTTCGCTGGCCGATCTCGCGGTCTATCACTGCGTCTGGTTCGTGCGCGAACGCGGCGGCAGTGACGTCGTCGCCGATTATACCGCGCTGAATCTCTGGGCCGACCGCATGAAGGGTTTCGGTCATGGCCAGCGCAGCGACATCAACTCCGGGGACGCCATCGCTGTCGCCAAGGCGGCCGAGCCGGAACCGGTCGCTGGCGGCGTGGCGCCGAATGCCCTCGGCCTGACAGCCGGCGCGATGGTGAGCGTGACGCCCGACGATACCGGCCGCGATGCTACGGTGGGCGAACTGGTCGGCCTGACCGCGCAGAGCGTGACAATTGCGCGCGAGACGCCGGAAACCGGCCGCCTGCATGTGCATTTCCCGCGCGCCGGTTTCATCCTCGTGCCGGCGAAGGTATAGCCGCCATGACGAAGCAGATCGAATTTTTCTACGACGTTTCCTCGCCCTGGACCTATCTCGCCTTCGTCAATGTGCAGAAGCTGGCGCGCGAAGAAGGCGCGGAGATCGTGTGGCGGCCGTTCCTGGTCGGCGGCGTGTTCAACGCGGTGAATCCCTCCGTCTATCAGATGCGCGACAATCCGGTGCCGGCGCGCGCCGCCTGGATGAAGCAGGACATGCAGGCCTGGGCGCGGCTGGCGGGCCTGAAGATCGTGTTCCCGCCCAAGGTCTTTCCGGTCAACAGCGTGAAAGCGCTGCGCGGCCTGCTCTGGGCCAAGACGCAAGGTAAAGAGGTTGAGTTGGCGACGGCTTTCTTCGAGCTCTACTGGTCGGAAGACAAAGATATCTCGCAGGACGAGGTGGTGGCGGAGGCCGCGATGCGCGCTGGTTTGGATCCGGCACGGTTGGCGCAGGCGATCACCGAACCCGGCGTGAAGGAACAGCTGAAAGCCAATACCGATGAGGTGATCGCGCGCGGCGGCTTCGGTTCGCCGACGATGTTTGTGGGTAGCGAGATGTTCTTCGGCAACGACCGCCTGCCGCTGGTGCGCGAGGCGCTCAGACAAACCTCTTAATGTCATGCCCGGCCTTGTGCCGGGCATCCACGCCTTCTTTCTCTCTGAAACAGCCAAAGACGTGGATGGCCGGGACGTAAAGTTTTACCGCCGGGCCGACCTGCGGTCGGACCCGGTGGCCCGGCCATGACGAACGTTTATATACGCCTGATCAGCCCGCTGCCCGACTGCGTCAGCGCCTGCAGGCCGAAGCCTAAGAAGATCGCGCCGCTGATCCGCGTCACCCAGAGTTCGTGGCGGCGATAGAGTTTGCGTACCGGCGCGGCGCCGATCACCCAGACCAGAATCGCATCGCCGATGACGAAGCCGGCGCAGGCGGCGAGCAGCAAAGGCGGCAGGCTGGCCCAGGTCAGCTCGCCGGCATGGGCCGCCAGCAAAGCCGTGAACATGGCAATCGCCACGGCATAGCTTTTCGGATTGGTGATGCCGAAAGCAAGGCCGCGCCGCAGCGGCTGCGTCACTTCCGTGTTCAGTGCGCCGTCCTCGCGGCGCTTGACGGTGACGGCGCGCCAGCCGAGCAGCAGCAGATACGCGCCGCAGATCGTGCCGAGGATATCGAAGACCAGCGTGCCGAGGCTGGCCGAGCCGATGATCGCCACCAGCGCCAGCGCGCCCCAGACAATGTCGCCAGCGAAATGTCCGGCGAGGAATTTCAGCCCCGCGACGCGGCCTTGACCCGCGCCGATGCCCAGCAGGGCGAGGAAGGCCGGGCCGGGGGTCAGCGTATAGGCCGCGCCAGCGACGGCGGCGGCGAGATAAAGCGAGACAGGCATGGGCGCAGCCTAGCGTATCGTGCCGCGCGGCGGAATATGCCAGACTCGATGGGCGCTATAGGATCTGGCTATGCTGGCAGTAATCGCGGTACCTGATTTCGCCGAGGAGGACGCCGCCTGGATCGACACGATCCGGCGCGTGCATGACCCGCAATACGCCTCTGTGCCGGCGCATGTCACGCTGGTGTTTCCGTTCGACTCCGCCGACCCCGACTGGTTCGCCGGCCATGTGGCCTCTGTTGCCGCCGTGACCGCGCCGATGGTGGTGGCCTTCGACCGGCTGGCGCGGATCGAAAACCCGCATCAGCCGAAATACCGCTTCCTCAATGTGCTGCTGGCCGATGCGGAAAGTATTGCGCCGCTGACCGCGCTCTACGCGGCGCTCGGCGGCGGGCGTGGCTTTGAGCCGCATGTCACGCTGACCCGCTTCGGCGCGGTGTTCAGTGCCAGGGCGCTGGACAGACAGCTTGGCGAGCTAAGCCGCCCGGTACGCGGGCGGATTGCCGCGCTGGAGATTCTCGAGATCAGCCATGGCGCGATCCGCCGTGGCACGGCGCAGCCGCTGGCCGGCTGAGACTTACGGTTTCTCCAGCGGATGGGCCTGGAAGGCCGGCAGGGCTTCGGCCCGTTCCGTCAGCGCATAAAGCGCGGAATAGAGGCCGTCCTGCACCAGTTCGGGCACCATCACGCGCAGGAAGGTAACGGTGACGGCCGCTGTAATGTCGGCCATGCCGATCTGGTCGTTGAGCAGCCAGGAGCCGGAACGGCGGGCGGCGCGCGCGTCCAGCGCGGCAAGACCGCCGGCCGCCTGACGCAGCAGATGCAGACGCCAGGGCTCGTGAATCTTCTCCGCTGGCCGGCGGCGGACTTCGTAGATGGCATTGACCGATTTATCCAGCACGCCGCTGCCGATCGCCATCAGCTGGAGGCAGTCGCGCCGCGATTTGCCATGCGGGGGAATCAGGCTTTTCGCCGGGCCCACCAGTTCCATCAGGTAATCCAGAATGGCGGCGGATTCGATCAGGCGCTCGCCGTCGTCCAGTTCCAGCACCGGCACGCGGCCGACCGGATTGAGTTCCAGCCCGCGGTCGGGATCGGCGGT
>JAEYSS010000124.1 GCA_023434425.1 Pseudomonadota bacterium
CTCTTGTTCAGCTCGGCCCAGATATCGGCACGCGAAAGTCCGAGATCGCGCAGGGTGGCATCGCAGAGTTCGGCCATCTGCTGACGTTCGCGCCGTTCGCGCCCGGCGGCGGCGAGGCGCAGCAGCAATTGTGCGGCGCCCTGCTGCAGGCGGCGCAACAGTGGAACGGCGTTGCGATGGGCCTGAATCTGCGGGACGGCAATGGCAATCTGTGACATGGCGAGGCTCCATTCTTTTTATCCTGCGCCGTCATCCTGCCGGATGGCGATGACGCTGAAATGACTGTAGCGCCGGTCGCTGTCACCTTCTGTCACCATAGATACTTCGGTCCTGGCCGAACTGTTGCAGATGGACGACAGACACACTGCGGCCTAGAGTCAATGCATGAGCAGCAACGAGCCCCATGTCGCCAAGATCGCCGCGCTGATCGGCGATCCGGCGCGTGCCAATATCCTGAAGGCGCTGATGGATGGCCGCGCCCGCACGGCGAAGGAACTGGCGCAGATCGCCGGCGTGTCGCCGCAGACCACCAGCGGGCATCTGGCGAAACTGTCGGATGGCGGATTGCTCGGCCTGGCGAAACAGGGCCGGCATCGCTACTACCACCTCGCCAATGCGCAGGTGGCCACGGCGATCGAAAGCCTGATGGCGCTGGCCGGCGAACGGGTGCTTCCGAAACACCATCACCATACCCGCGTGGCCGGCGCGCTGCGCGCGGCACGCACCTGTTACGACCATATCGCCGGCAGGCTCGGCGTCTGCCTGTTCGACCAGCTGGTCGCGCGCGGCTGCCTGCTGCCCGGCGGTGACGAGGATTTCGTGGTGACCAATGCCGGGCGCCAGCTGTTCGCCATGCTGCAGATCGATGTCGACACTTTGGCCAACGGAAAACGCCACTTCGCCCGCGCCTGCCTCGACTGGAGCGAGCGCAGCCCGCATCTGGCCGGCAGCCTGGGCGCGGCGCTGGCCGCGCGCTGCTTCGACCTGGGCTGGCTGGAACGCCGGCGCGACAGCCGCGCCGTGACGCTGACTGATGCCGGCCGGACCGGTCTGGCGCAGCATTTCGACCTGACGCCGGACCAGATCGCCACCGCCATGGCCGACATCCATTAGGACGCCTGGCGCCCTGACGGCACGGTTGTAACCCGTGGGCCGCTTGGCTATCTTCCGCCCCAGCCTGTTCGGGCAGGCGGGTGTAGCTCAATGGCAGAGCAGAAGCTTCCCAAGCTTACGACGGGGGTTCGATTCCCCTCACCCGCTCCAGGGCTTAGCTGATGACGCTTCTGACAGAGCTTACGACGGCAAATTCAACTCTCTAGAAATCAGACGCTTAAGCAGCATTGTCCTTCTCGATGGGACAATTTGGGACACTGCGGAGAAATTCGTTCCCGAAATCAGGGGGCGAGATTACATGACACAATCAGCGTGAAACGAGCGGTCTCTTAGGCGCGACGGATCGATAGCCATGTGGACTGTGACTGATTTGAGCGGTGTTTTCCGATCTAACCGGCCAGGATCCAAAGCGCCCGATCTTGATCAGAGCCGCATCAACCCCGCCCGAGACGGCCGCTTCTACAAACGGATCGGAACCGCAAACCAGCACCCAGCGCACCGGATCCGGCATGGTCGCGATGGTTTCGGCGATGAGCCGAGTGTCGATACGACGGCCAGGGAACGGATGCAGCGGTCCTAAAGGCTTGGCTATGTGATCCTGATCCCCGCCATCCTCCTCGTTGGCCCGTGGCTGCAGGCCCGGATCGACCGCCTGGTCAGCTGATTCAGGACAGCAAGATCCGCGATCTTGCCCGCGTGCTGTTCGACCACACGGGCAATCTTCCGCCGATGCCTGGAATCTTCCGCGACTACTCGGCACCGACCGCATTGACCACTGCCAGAGCGCGATCTTCCTCATGTGTAGAGATATGGAGCAGCGGAAAGCGGGCGCGGATCAGCAGTCGCAATTCGGTCGAGAATTCCTTGATGTCGTGAAGCATATCAATATCTTGTCGAGCTCTCTTATGCGCTACTGCAACGGTACTATAGGTGGCCGGTGCCGCGAATCATTTGATCCAGTGCAATCGACGAAACGGCAGGCGGTGACTGATTTTTAGTGCCCGGAACGCATAATGCCGTCCTCATTTCGCCGCTGGCATGCTAGGGAGCACGCCATGGATCGCCGAACTGCCAATCGAGGCGCTTGATGCTCCCGCCTGACACGCTGCCGTCGCTGTTGGCCGTTGTCGCAAGCCTGCCGCCGATTTTCTATCTTTGGTGGGTCACCACCTTCGAGCGCAAGGCGGAATCCCCTGCCGTCGTGGTTGGCCTGTTCATCTTCGGCGCCGTTGGCGCCATCGCTTACAATGGTCTGGTCACGCCGTTCGTCGCCCATGACCTCTTCTGGACCGACAATGCGGCGCTGACGGCATTCGCGCGGGTTGTCCTGCTGGTGGCGCTGCCCGGGGAAACCCTGCGCTGGCTGGTGCTGATTTTTGTCTGCCACCGTTTTGTCCGTTACGATCATCCGATGGCCGGGGTTGTGTTCGGCGCGTCGCTCGGGCTGGGCTTCGCCGCGGTGGAAAATGTCGGCTACATCCTGATCCATCTGGATCGCTGGCAGACGGTGGCCTTCGTGCGGGCGGTGGTGACCGTGCCGGTCCATGGCGCGCTGGGCGCCATCGCCGGCGTCTATGTTGCCCGCGCCAGGTTCCGCCTGGTGAAGAGGTATCGCCACCCCTGGCGCGCCTATGTCCGTGCCTGGCTGGTACCGGTCATCCTGCATGCGCTCTACGACTTCCCCTTCGCCTTCGGCCGCGTTTACGAATTCACCAGCCGCGCCGATCCGCTGTTGATACGCGGCATGGGGCTGGCGATCGGGTTGACCATCTTCCTGTTTGCCGCCGCGCTCACCTATCACCAGAACATGCTGGAGGATCCCGATTTCCGGCCGCATTGCCTCAGCCCTTATCTGCTGCGCAGCCCCTGGCGGCTGTTTGTGCTGGGCAGCCTGCTCGGGTTGCTGGGGCTGATCGTGCTCGCAGCCGAGGGGTTTGCCTTCTGGGTCGGCGTCGAAATGAGCGGGCGGCGCGTGGCGATGCTGGCTCTGGGACCGAGCCTGGTGGTCGCGGCGGCTCTGCTGCATCGGTATGCCTGGCGCCGGCGCATCCAGCTCAAGGGGAGTATGGAGTAACATCATCCCCCGGAGCGTGTATTACGGAAAAATTAGAACGTGTTTACGAGTTGTAACATTGAACGCGCCGATTGTGATGATTAGGTCTGCCCAAGACAGATTTCATCACGCCGAAGATCGATCCATGTCACCCCTTCTGCAACGTCACTGGAAAGCCGGCCTGGCCGCGTTTCTCGCGCTGGCCGCCGGCGCCATCGGCATTCCCTACCTGATGACGGATTGCGAATTCTGCGATGCCGCCAACACCATCCTGCTGCGCGGCACGGTGGCGCAGAATTGCACGGTCGACGTGACGACGCTGGGAGCGGCTTCGACATTGCCGCTGACCGCGAGCGGCGCCCAGCGCGTCCAGGTCGGCAACGTGCTGCAGAACTGCAACAAGAAGACGGGCTACACGCTGAGCGTCGAATCCCAGAACTGTGCCACCGCACCGACCGGCGCCAAGGTGATCGATGCCGTGTCGACGGAATACCTGGCCTTTTCCGGTGAATTCGCCAATCCGACCACCGGCGGCAGCGCGGCGAGCGTGACCAGCCTGTTGAGCGCGACCTGCACCGGCCAGATCGGCCGCGACGTCACCAATGCGAAAGTGACGGCGGAAACCAGCGCCGTCTATGTGAACTTCACCGGCGATGCCGCACTGGCTGCCGGCACCTATACCGACACGCTCACCATCACGATGAACGTGAAATAACCGGAATCCGTGCGCTTTTGTTGACGCATGTCAACGGAACCCGGCGCAACGGCCGTATACTGAACTTATAAGGCGAACAGGAGCCGACCATGGAGAACCGTTCAATGACGATCAAATCGATGATGGGTGCGACCGTGCTGCTGGCAGGCGTTGCCGCAGCGGGTTTGTGGGGCGTTGGCGATGCCGCCGCCCAGAATATCCAGCTGCAGGGCACCGCGGCGCAGAACTGCACGATCGATGTCACGGCTGATGCCGCCGCATCTACGCTGCCGCTGACCACGGCCGGCGCGCAGCGTATCCAGGTCGGCACCGTGACCCAGAACTGCAACAAGAAGGCCGGCTATACGCTGAGCGTCACCTCCGCCAACTGCGCCGCGGCTCCCACCGGCGGCAAAGTGGTTGATGCGGCGGTCGGCGAGTCGCTGTCTTACTCGGGCGAATTCGCCAATCCGACCACTGGCGGCAGTACGGCCAGCGTGACCGGCCTGCTGGCTTCGGCCTGTTCGAGCCAGGTTGCGCGCGACGTCACCAATGCCAAGATCGCCAGCGAGATCAGCACGGTCTTCGTCAACTTCACCGGCGATGCCGCACTGGCCGCCGGCACCTATACCGATACGCTGACCGTCGTTCTGGCGGTCAAGTAAGCCGGAAGATGCCGCAGGCCGTCACGGGAGGTTCCGCCGCCCGTGACGGCAAACGGGCCAACCGGACCAGCGAGGCATGATGGACAGGCAGCGCAAACTGACAGGGATTGGCGCGGCGGTCGCCGTGATCATCGGCGGCCTGATTGCCGCTCCCTATCTGGTGCGGGAATGCGATGTCTGCGATGCGGCCAGCACCATTCTGCTGTCGGGTGCCGTGGCCGGCAAATGCACGGTGGCAGTTACTGCAGATGCCCAGGCGGCGAACCTGCCGATCACCGTGGCGGGCGCCCAGCGCGTGCTGGTGGGGACCATGCTGCAGAACTGCACCGGAAACCGCAGCTATACCCTCGCCGTAAGTTCTATGAACTGTGCGACGGCACCTTCGGGCGGTAAGCTGCGCAGCGATGATTCGGGCGAATACCTGTCTTACGCGGCGGAATTCAACAATCCGACCACCGGCGGCAGTCAGGCCGTGGTGAGCGGTCTGCTGGCATCGGCCTGTACAGGCCAGATCGGTCGCCAGGTCACCAATGCCAAGATCACCAATGAGACCAGCAGCCTGTATGTTAACTTCGCCGGAACGCCCAGTCTGGGCGCCGGCACCTACCAGGATATCGTCACGATATCCCTGAACATGAATTGAGGGCACCATGCACACAATTTCGATGACCTCCGGTCTGCGCCAGGCGATCGCCAGTGCCGGTCTTGCAGTCGGCCTGATGTCCATGGCGCTGGTTCCGCTGCCTGCCGCGGCTTTCCAGCTGGTGCCGATCTCGCAGGATTTCGAGCCGAGCGGGCGCGGCGTCAATCAGGTTTTCCAGGTTGAGAATGACCGCAACGAACCGGTCACCGTGACGATCAAGATGACCGGTCGCACCGTCGATCCGGATGGCAATGAAAGCATGCCGGAGACCGAGGATTTCACCGTGTTTCCGACCGAGATCATCCTGCAGCCCAAGTCGAGCCGCGGCGTTCGCGTCAAATGGGTTGGCGATCCGGCGCCGAAGACCGAACTGTCCTACCGGATCGTCGCCGAAGAAACGCCGCTGAACATGCGCCGCGATTCTCCCGGTGCGTCGGTCTTCCTCACCGTCCGCTATATCGGTTCCGTCTATGT
>JAEYSS010000144.1 GCA_023434425.1 Pseudomonadota bacterium
CGTCTGAGGCGCAATCGCTCGACGATTACGGCCACAATCTCGGCATCGCCTTCCAGCTGGTCGACGATGCGCTCGACTATGCCTCCGACGGCGAGACGCTGGGCAAGAATACCGGCGACGATTTCCGCGAGGGCAAGATCACCCTGCCGGTGCTGCTCGCCTTCTCCCGGGGCAGCGAGGCCGAAAAGACCTTCTGGCGCCGCGTGATCGAGCGGCCCGAGGAGCAGACGGCCGAGGACTGGCCGCAGGCGCTGGCTTATCTGGACCGCCATGGCGCCATCCAGGAGACCATGGCCCGCGCCCGGCTTTATGGCCAGAAAGCGCGCCAGTCGCTGGCGCCGTTCACGGCAGGCGCGATGCGCGATGCGCTGGCCGAAGCAGTGGATTTCGCCGTCGAACGGGCCCGCTGAGCCGCCATCTGAGCGGCAATTAAACCTCTGGTCTGCCGCGATTTTCCCCTGGTCCCAGATTCCCCCGAATCCCGTGTGGGGCCGCTTGCGGGGTCGCCCCTCAGGCGCTATACAGTCGGCCCGCGCCGGTCGGAGCGTAGCTCAGCCTGGTAGAGCACTAGCTTCGGGAGCTAGGGGCCGGAGGTTCGAATCCTCTCGCTCCGACCAGCGCGCGATATCTCTCCCGAAAAATCATTCTGCTGTGGCGGCGAAGATTACGTCTTTCCCATAAGGAAAGCCGTCACCCTCGGGCTTGTCCCGAGAGTCCATCCCAACCATCCACACCTCGGCAAGCCGCAGATGGACCCTCGGAATAAATCCGAGGGTGACGATTTTGCGGTGGAAACGGCCGAGGCCTACTCCCTCACCCACTTTACTCCGTCACGATCGGCGGCACGGGGGCCCGCTTCACCGTCTCGCGCCACAGGATGTAGAGCCCGCTGGCGATCACGATGGCGCTGCCGATCCAGGTGACGAGATCGGGGAAATCGCCCCAGACATACCAGCCGATCGCCACCGCCCACAGCAGATGCACGTAATCGAAGGGCGCCACCACCGAGGCCGGCGCCAGGCCATAGGCCTGCGTCATGCAGAGCTGCGCCGCGCCGCCGATCAGGCCGACCGCGATCAGCAGCAGCAGGTCGGTGAGGTCCGGCGTCAGCCAGAAGAAGGGCAAGGCCAGCCCGGTCATCGCGGTGCAGAAGGCGGTGAACCAGAAGGCGATGGTGGTGGACGGTTCCGAGCGGCTGAGCTTGCGGATCTGGATGATCGCCAGCGCATAGAGCAGGGTCGCCGCCACCACGATCATGGCGGCGCTTTCCAGCAGGCCGGCGCCGGGCCGCACGATCACCAGCATGCCGACGAAGCCCACAACAATCGCCGACCAGCGATGCAGGCCGACGCGTTCACCCAGCAGCCAGACCGACAGGCAGGCGATGAAGATCGGCGCGGCAAAGGCGATGGCCGTCACCTCGGCCAGCGGCAGGAATTTGTAGGAATAGAAAAACAGCAGCATGGCGCCGCAGCCGAAAACCGAGCGGAGCGCGTGGCCTGCCGGCTGGCGCGTGCGCAGCATGACCAGGGCATTGTCGAGCCTGCCGCCAGCGCCGCGCCAGACCATCAGCAGGATCGGCGGCAACGCGAACAGGCTGCGGAAGAACATGATCTGCACGGTGGGATAGCTGGCGGCCAGCCACTTCACCAGCGCATCCATCACGCCGAACAGCGAGACCGCCATCAGGATGTAGCCGATGCCGAGCGGAATATTGGAAATCTGGATATGGACGGGGGAAGCGGACATCGGTGGCTTTTTTTGCTGGGCGAAACGGACCGGGCCAGTAAAGGAATAGGCGGAAAAAAGAAACGGCCCGGATGGTTGTGCCATGCCGGGCCGCGGAATGCATCAGCCGTATAAGGATGATGCCGGTGTATCGTTCTACATACTGTAGCGGACCGGTCCGGCAACCGGGACGAAGCGGCCCTTCTGCACCTGGAACAGGAAGGCCTCGTCGGCGCCCTGGTGCTTGTTCGGCCCGTAACTGACGGCCGGCCCGCCGAAGATGTCGCGGAAGCCCTGGATGCTTTCGATCGCTGCCACCATCTTGTCGGTGGTCAGATCCTTGCCGGCACGGTCGAAAGCGAAGATCAGCTGGTCCATCAGGCCGTAGCCATAGACCGCGCCGATATTGGAATCGACACCGAACTTCGCCTTGTACCTGTCCATGAAGGCCGCGACCTGCGGCGAGGCCGTGTCGCGATACGGCATCACGGTGCCGGCCATGACATAGAGGCCTTCGGTGGCGCCGCCCGGCGCGCCGGCAACGATCTGGTCGTAATTCGCCGACTGGCCGAGGAAGTCGACATCCCAGCCCATCTTGCGCGCCGTGCCATACGGCACGATGGCATCGCGCACGATGGTACCCATCACCACGATATCGCAGTTGGCCGAGCGCAGCTTGGTGATCTGCCCGGTGAAGTCGGTATCCGCCGGCTTGTTGGTGGCGGTCTCGATCACCGGCAGTTTCATCGCCTTGGCCTGGTCGTTCACCGCCTCGAATATCTCTTTGCCGAAGTCGGTATCCTGGTAGAGCGTGCAGAAGCGCTTCTTGCCCTTGTTCGCCACCATCCACTGCATGCCGGCGCGGACCTGGTCATAATAGGACGACAGGCCGGCGAATTTCAGCTTGTGAAACGGCTCCGACATCTGGCGGGCCGCCGTGATCGGCGAGAAGTTGATCACGCCGGCCTTCAGCTGGTCGGGCAGCACGGCATTGTTCATCGGCGTGCCGAGCGCGCCGGCCATCAGGAAAATGTTGTCGCGGTTGATCAACTTGTTCGCCGCCTGCACCGCACGCGGCACCTGATACTGGTTGTCCTCGACGATCAGCCGGATCTTGCGGCCGTAGATGCCACCGGCCTCGTTCACCTCGTCGATGCGCAGCCGCATCGCATTCGAGGAATGCACGCCATAGCTGGCCGCCGGACCGCTCAGGTCCGTATGCATGCCGATGACGATCTCGTTTTTGGTTACGCCACGCACCTTGGCCTGCTGCGCATGAGATGCGCCAGCCATCACCACTGCACTGGTCACGACCGCGGCCGTGAGTACATGAACCCTACGCATGCGGACCTCCCTGGTTTTTGTGGTCTTATGTTCTGCTTGACCGGGGAAGCTTAGACCTCTGCGAAAACAGGGCCTAGATGGATTCCGCGCGGGCCCGGGATGCCGCCCACGGCTGCTGCATCGCACAAAACAAAACGCCCGCGGTTTCCCGCGGGCGTCTCGCATTCGGCCGTAGCCGGATGATTTCAGATCAATACTTGCCGATCAATACTTGATGGGGCCGTCGGCGATCTGCACGAAGCGACCTTTCTGGATCTGGTAGAACAGCACATCGCTGGTGCCCTGGTGCTTGTTCGGGCCGAAGCTGATCACCGGACCGCCGAAGATGTCGCGATAGCCGCTGATGCCTTCCAGCGCCGTCAGGAACTTCTCGGTGGTGAGATCCTTGCCCGCGCGGTCCAGCGCGGTGGCGATCAGGTCGGCGATGTTATGGCCATAGACCGAGCCGATATTCGGATCGGAATTGTACTTGGCCTTGTAGGCATCCCACCAGGCCGCAACCTGCGGCGAAGCAGTGTCGCGATACGGCATCACCGTGCCGGCACCGACATAGAGACCTTCGGTGGCGCCGCCCGGAGCGGAGGCCACGATCTGGTCGAAGCTGGCCGACTGCGACACGAAGTCGACGTCGGTCCAGCCCATCTTGCGCGCCGTGGCATAGGGCACGATGGCATCACGCACGATGGCGCCCATCGCAACCAGGTCGCAACCCGCGCCGCGCAGCTTGGCGATCTGCGCGGTGAAGTCGGTGGCGATCGGCGTGTTGGTGGCCGTTTCGACCACCTGCATGTTCTGCGCCTTGGCCTGGTCCTTCACGGCTTCCAGGATTTCCTTACCGAAGTCGGTGTCCTGGTAGAGCGTGCAGAGCTTCTTGCGGTTGTTCTTCGCCGTCAGATACTTGATGCCGGCGCGGGTGTGATCGTAGTAGCTGGAGAAGGTCTGGAACTTCAGCTTGTGGAAGGGCTCGGCCATCGACCGCGCAGCGGTCAGCGGCGCCAGGTTCGGCACATTGGCCTTGAACTGGTCCTCGAACACCGCGTTGTTCATCGGCGTGCCGAGCGCGCCGGCCATCAGGAAGATCTTGTCGCGATTGATCAGCTTGTTCGCGGCCTGCACGGCGCGCGGCACCTGATACTGGTGATCTTCCACGATGAAGCGGATCTTGCGGCCATGAATGCCGCCTTCCCCGTTGATCTTGTCGAAGTACAGCCGCATCGCATTCGACACATGCACGCCGTAAGAGGCCGCCGGGCCGCTCAGGTCGGTATGCTGGCCGATCACCACTTCCGACTTGCTGACGCCACGGACGCTCTGCGCCTGCACATCGCCGGTTGCCGCCAGACCGGCCATTGCGGCGACTGCCGCCGTCACTGTCATGATTCTCGTACGCATCCTCATTCTCCCGTTTTCAGGTAAACCGTTGAATCAGTTCACGCGTATGTCGCCCATTGGACTGGGCGTTATGACTGGGGCGGCTCAACTTACCAGTTGGCCGCCCCAGGGTCTTCTTTAGAGTTTCAGAGGTCCCGCCACCTGTACGAAGCGGCCCTTCTGGATCTGGTACATCAGCACCTCGTTCGATCCGAGATGCTTGTCTTTCGAGAAATTCACCACCGGGCCGCCGAAGATGTCGCGATAGCCCTGGATGCCCTCCAGCGCCTTCAGGAAGCTTTCGGTGGTGAGGTCCTTGCCGGCCCGCTGCAGCGCCTCGATGACCAGCATTGAGGTGTTGGTGCCATAGACGGCGCCGATATTCGGATCGGCATTGTACTTGGCCTTGTAGGCATCCCACCAGGCCGCGACCGTGGCATCCGCCGTGTCGCGATAGGGCATGGTGGTACCGGCACCGACATAGAGGCCTTCGGTCGCACCGCCCGGAGCCGAGGCGACGATCTGGTCGAAGCTGGCCGACTGCGACATGAAGTCGACGTCGGTCCAGCCCATCTTGCGGGCGGTGGCATAGGGCACGATGGCGTCACGCACGATGGCACCCATCGCGACGATATCGCAGCCCGCGCCGCGCAGCTTGGCGATCTGCGCGGTGAAGTCGGTGGCGATCGGCGTGTTGGTGGCGGTCTCGACCACCGGCATGTTCATCGCCTTGGCCTGGTCCTGCACGGCTTCCAGTATTTCCTTGCCGAAATCGGTGTCCTGATACAGCGTGCAGATCTTCTTGCGGCCGTTCTTCTCGACCAGATACTTCAGGATCGCACGCGTCTGGGCGTAGTAGCTCGAAATCATCTGGAACTTGAGCGGATGATGCGGCTCGACCATCGAGCGGGCGGCCGTCACCGGGTTGATATTCGGAATGCCGGCCTTGAACTGGTCGGCGAAGACCGCGTTGTTATGCGGCGTGCCGAGCGCGCCGGCCATGATGAAAATCTTGTCGCGGTTGATCAGCTTGTTGGCGGCCTGCACGGCGCGCGGCACCTGATACTGCGTATCCTCGACGATCAGACGGATCTTGCGGCCGTGGATGCCGCCCTCGGCGTTGACCTTGTCGAACTGCATCCGCATCGCCTGCGACGAATGCACGCCGTAGGAGGCGGCCGGGCCGCTCAGGTCGGTATGCATGCCGATGACGATCTCGCTCTTGGTCACGCCGCGCACCGACTGTGCCGTCGCATCCCCGCAGGCCAGGCCGGCGGCCAGCGTCGCGGCGAAAGCCATCGAATAAGACAGACTCTTCATACTCATCTCGGATTTCCTCTCCATACTTACGGTTATCTTTATACGTGTCTGCCCCGGCCTCAGGCCGAGGCATACATTTCTTCAATCAGCGGCTTGTACTTCTCGTTCACGAATTTGCGCTTCAGCTTCATCGTCGGGGTCAGTTCGTCATCCTCGGCGGTCAGCTGCTGGTCGATCAGCTTGAACTTCTTGATCGTTTCGACACGGGCGAAATTCTTGTTCACCTTTTCGATTTCGCTCCAGATCAGCTCCTGCACCTCCTTGGCACGGCAGAGCGAGGCGAAATTGGTGAAGGGCACGTTCAGATCCTGGGCGTATTTCACCACGTTGTCGTGATCGATCATGACCAGGCAGGTGAGATACTGCCGGCGGTCGCCGATCACCACGGCATCCGCCACATAGGGGCTGAATTTCAGCTGGTTCTCGATCTCCGACGGTGTGATGTTCTTGCCGCCGGCGGTGATGATGATGTCCTTCATCCGGTCGGTGATGCGGTACCAGCCTTCGTTGTCCATGACGCCGACATCGCCGGTATGCAGCCAGCCGTCGACGATGGTTTCCGCCGTCTTGGCCGGGTTGTTGAGATAGCCCATGAAGATATGCGGGCCCTTCAGCAGGATCTCGCCTTCCGGGCTCAGTTTCACCTCAGAATTGGGTATCGGCGTGCCGATCATGCCGGGCCGGATGCGGCCCATCTGCGGCGAGGTGGCCAGTCCAACATTCTCGGTCTGGCCGTAGACCTCGCGCATGTCCTTGCCCAGCGCCAGATACCATTTGATCAGGTCGGGCGAGATCGGTGCGGCACCCGTCGCCAGCCATTTACAGCGGTCGATGCCGATGATGCGCTTGATATTTCTGAGCACCAGCTGGTCGGCGAGCCAGAAGGCCAGTTTCAGACCGGCCGAAGGCTCGCGATCCTCCAGCTGGCACTGCGCCATTTTATAGCCGATGCCCAGTGCGATCTTGTAGGCAAGTTTGCCGAAATTGGTGGCATCCTTCATGCGGATGGCGATGCCGGAATAGAACTTCTCCCACAGCCGCGGCACGGCGAAGAATACGGTGGGCTGCACTTCCTGCAGATTCTGCGCCACCGTCTCGGGGCTTTCGGCGAAATTGATCGTCGAGCCCGAGCGGATCGGCCAGAGCAGCGAGAAGCCGCGCTCGGCGATATGGCAGAGCGGCAGGAAGCAGAGCTGCTCGTCGGTATCCGACTGTTCGAACAGCTTGCCGGCATTCTCCATCTGGAAGATCAGGTTGCGATGGCTGATCATCGCACCTTTCGGCGCGCCGGTGGTGCCCGAGGTATAGATCAGGATGGCGAGATCCTCGGGCTTGCCCAAGCTCAGCTGCTCTTCCCAGTAATTCGGCTGAGCCCGGTCGAATTCGCGGCCGAGTTTCAGCAGCTCGTCGAAGCTGATCACCATGGGATCGCTGAAATCGGCCAGACCCTCCATGTCGATCACGACGATCTTGCGCAGGGTCGGACACTGGTCGCGCACTTCGAGGATCTTGTCGAGCTGCTCGTCATTCTCCGCGATATAGATCACCGTGCGGCTGTCGTTGACGATATAGGCGACCTGCTTGGCGGAATCGGTCGTGTAGATGCCGTTGGTCACCGCGCCGATGCCTTGGGTGCCGAGATCGGCATAGAGCCACTGCGGATTGCCTTCCGAGATGATCGACACGATGTCGCCACGCTTGGCCCCAAGCGCCGCAAAGCCAAGTCCGGCATGTCTGACATTCTCGCCATACTGCCGCCAGCTGATCGAATTCCAGATGCCGAGATGCTTCTCGCGCATCGCCACCTTGTCGCCGCGCTCAGCAACCTTGCGCCAGAAATAGCGCGGCAGCGTGTCACGCTCGATGATCTCGAGGATGTCGGCATCGATGGAAACGCCCGTTTTCGGGTCGAGTACCTTGGCAACCATAACCGCCTCCCTGTGGCGACCGGCGCTTGTCAGCGCCAGGTTTTCCGCTTCTTCCAGCGTCGCTTGCCGCGTACGCCCTGTTCCTTCATGCCGAGATAGAATTCCTTGATGTCTTCCTTCTCGAGCAGCCGGGCGCAGGTATCGGCCATCACGATGCGGCCGACTTCCAGCACATAGCCGAAATGCGCAGCGTGTAAGGCGACGTTGGCGTTCTGCTCGACCAGCAGGATGGTGGTGCCCTGCTCGGCATTGATGCGCACGATGATCTCGAAGATATCCTTGACCAGCTTCGGAGACAGCCCGAGCGAGGGCTCGTCCAGCAGCAGCAGTTTCGGCCGGCCCATCAGCGCTCGGCCGATCGCCAGCATCTGCTGCTCGCCGCCCGACATCGAGCCGGCCGGCTGGTCCTCGCGCTCCTTCAGGCGCGGGAAATAGCCATAGACCATCTCCATGTCCTGCGCGACGCCGTCGGCATCCTTGCGGGTATATGCGCCCATCATCAGGTTTTCGCGCACGGTGAGGAACGGGAAGGTTTCGCGCCCCTCCGGCACATGGCCGATGCCCAGACGCATCACCTTGTCCGGGTCCATCTTCTGGATTTCCTGGCCGTTGAAGATCACGCTGCCCTTCTGCGGGTCCATCACGCCGGAAATCGTCTTCAGGATCGTGGTCTTGCCGGCGCCGTTGGCACCGAGCACGGTGACGATGCTGCCCTCGGGCACTTCCAGGCTGACGCCGCGGATCGCCATGATCGGACCGTAGAAGGTCTCGATATTGGCCAGCTTGAGCAGCGGCGGATTGGCCAGCTTCTGTTCGATGGTCTGCGCCGGCAGGGCGGCGGGTGCGGCACTCATCATCAGCCTCCCAGATAGGCTTTGACGACTTCGGGATGGCTCTGCACCTCCGAAGGCGTGCCCAGCGCCAGCACGCGGCCGTAATTCAGCGCCAGCACGCGGTCCGACACCTCGTTCACCAGGGTCATGTCGTGTTCGACCATGAGCACCGTAATACCTAGCTCGTTGCGGATGTCGTGGATCCAGAAGGCCATGTCCTCGGTCTCTTCGGTGTTGAGACCGGAGGACGGCTCGTCCAGCAGCAGCAGCTTGGGCTCGGTGCAGAGCGCGCGGGCCAGTTCGACCACCTTGCGGGCGCCATAGGGCAGATTGACGATATAGGTGTCGCGGTAATGCTGCAGGTCGAGGAAGTCGATCACATGCTCGACCTTCTCGCGATGCTCCAGCTCGGCCTTGCGCACGCTGGGCAGGAACAGCAGCTGCGAGGCAATGTTGCCGCTGCGATGGGCATGGCGGCCGAGCAGCAGGTTGTGCAGCACGGTGGCATGTTCGAACAGCTCGATATTCTGAAACGTCCGCGCGATGCCCAGATTGGCGATGTTGTGCGGCGCCACGGCGGTGATGTCGTTGCCCTCGAAGCGCAGCGCGCCGCTGGTCGGGTCGTAGATGCGGCTGATCAGGTTGAACACCGTGGTCTTGCCGGCGCCGTTCGGCCCGATGATGGTGAAGACCTGGCCCTTCTGGACGTCGAAGCTGACGCCGTCGACCGCCTTGATGCCGCCGAAGTTGATGGCGAGGTTATCGGCCTGAAACAGCGTCACCGGTTGCGCTCCGATTTGGTGTAGGTCTTCTGGCGCTTGAAGGTCGCCTTCTTGTAGAGCGGGAAGAGCGAGAAATAGAGCTTCACCTTGAGCCAGCGGCCGTAGATGCCGAGCGGCTCGAACAGGATGAAGAAGACCAGGATGAGGCCGAAGATGCCGGGCTCCAGCCCGGGCTGGCGCGCCACGCTTTCCGGCAGGTAGTCGCGCAGGATGGCGATCAGCTGCGGCAGCGAGCCGACGAAGATCGCGCCGTAGATCGCGCCATGCAGCGAGCCGAGCCCGCCGACCACCACCATCAGCAGCAGCTGGATCGAGAGCAGGATGTTGAAGGCATCCGGCGCCAGATAGCCGATCTTGTGCGCGAACAGCGTGCCGCCGAAGCCGGTGAAGCCGGCCGAGATCGAGAAGGCCAGCGTCTTGTAGGCGGCGAGGTTGACGCCCATCGACTGCGCGGCGATTTCGGAATCGCGGATGGCGACGAAGGCGCGGCCGGTCGGCGAGCGCAGCAGGTTGAGCGCCGCCAGCACCGCCAGCACCAGCGCGCCGAAGCAGATGTAATAGAACGGCACGTCATCGACCAGGCCGACGCCGAGGAATTCGGGCCGCGGCACGGCAAAGCCCTTGAAGCCACCGGTGACAGACTCCCAGCGGATCAGGATCTGCTCGATGATGAAGGCAAAGGCCAGTGTGGCGATGGCGAGATAGACGCCGGTGAGTTTCAGCGCCGGCCGGCCGATCAGCGCGCCGATCAGCGCCGAGAGCAACGTGGCGACCGGGATCGAGATCCAGAACGGCACGCCGAGATTCAGCAGGACCGAATGGGTATAGGCGCCGATGCCGAGGAAGGCGGCATGGCCAAGCGAAACCTGGCCGGTATAGCCGGTCAGCAGCATCAGGCCGATGCCGACGATGGCCAGGATGAAGACATAGGAGATTTCGCCGAGCCAGAAATCCTCCAGCAGGAAGGGCGCGACCAGCAGGGCGGCGATCAGCAGCCCGTACCAGAAGCGGTCCGTGTTGTCGCGGAACAGGTTGATGTCCTGGTTGTAATCCGTCTTGAAGAAAAAGCGCATGACTGTCCCCGCCCCTTACACGCGCTTGCGGCCGATATTGCCGAACAGGCCCTGCGGCCGGGCAAACAGCACGAGCAGGATCACGATATAGGCCGCGACATCCTTGAAGCCTTCCGGCAGGTAGATGCCGGAGAACTGCTCGATCACGCCGATCACCAGGCCGCCGAATACCGCGCCCGGGATCGAGCCGAAGCCGCCGAGCACCGCGGCGGCGAAGGCCTTCAGCCCGATCAGCCCGATGGTGACGTCGATCAGCGAGACCGGCGCCAGCAGGATACCGGCCACGGCGGCGACGCCGGCCGAGATCGCCCAGACCAGCGAGAAGATCATCTTCACCGGGATGCCCATGTAATAGGCCGCCAGCTGGTTCTGCGAGGCGGCCTGCATGGCGACGCCGATGCGGGTGAAGCGGAAGAAGGCATACAGCAGCCCGCAGAGCAAAGCCGTGCCGATCACAATCGAGAGATTGACGTCGGCGATCACGAAACCGCCCACCCTGGTGACGCCGTCGGTGAAGGGCGTGGCAAAGGCGCGCGTCTCGGTGCCCCAGATCATCGAGGCGGCCGAGCGGAACAGGAAGCCGAGCCCGATGGTGAGCATGACCACGGCAAACTGCGGCTGGCCGATCACCTGGCGCAGGATCACGGTGTCGAGCAGGTAGCCGAACACCGCCATGAACAGCACGGCGCCGAAGAAGGCGGCCCAGTAATTCATGCTGTAATGCTCGATGAGCGCATAGGCCATGAAGGCGCCCAGCATCAGCAGGTCGCCCTGGGCGAAATTCACCATTTCGGTGGCTTTGTAGATCAGCACGAAACCGAGCGCGACCAGGCCGTAAATACAGCCTGCCGCCAGCCCGTTCAGCAGCAACTGGACAATCTCGGACAGAGTTCATCCTCCCAGATGAAAAGGCGGTTCTTGATGCCGCCGTGGTTATGCCGAGATTATGGAATGGCTGACGTACAGGTCAATCGCTTTCGCGCTCGGATGAATGCTAATCACTTGACGTAGCGTCAATTTTCGCTCCTGCTGGGCCCGGTTTACACTCCGGGCTGTCTGCGGCCTGTGCCCAAGGAACCGGCATGTCGATCCCCTTCATCAAAGAGCTGCAATTTGCCTATGGAACGGTCAGCGGCCTGTCGCCGCTGGTGCGCCGCATCATCGCGCCGAACCCATCCGCTTTCACCTTCCACGGCACCGGCACCTACATCCTCGGACATGGCAGTGATGTTGCGGTGATCGACCCGGGCCCCGACGATCCGGCGCATCTCGATGCGCTGCTGCGCAATCTCGACGGCGAAACCGTCAGCCATATCCTGATCACCCATACGCATCGCGATCATTCGCCGGGGGCTGCGCTGCTGCAGGCGCGCACCGGCGCGCCGACCTATGCTTTCGGCCCGCATCCGCAGCCGAAGGACGGCGGCTCGTCGGTGGAGGAAGGCGGCGACCACGATTTCAGGCCCGACCGCCTGCTGAAAGACGGCGACGTGGTGCAGGGCAACGGCTGGACGGTGGCGGCGCTGCACACGCCGGGCCATATCTCGAACCATCTGTGCTTCGCGCTGCAGGAGGAAAAGGCGCTGTTCAGCGGCGATCATGTGATGGGCTGGTCGACCTCGGTGATCTCGCCGCCCGACGGCAGCATGACCGACTATTACGCCAGCCTGAACAAGCTGCTGGCGCGCGACGACGTGCGCTACTATCCCACCCATGGCGCGCCGATCGACGCGCTCAGCACCGGCCATTCGCCGCAGCATTTCGTGCGCGAACTGATCCGGCACCGCGAAGGGCGCGAGGCGCAGATCGTGGCATGCCTGAGCCAGAGCGGGCCGCAGACCATCCCGCAGATGGTGGCGGTGATGTATGCCGCGATTCCGAAATTCATGCACCCGGCCGCCGCCCGCTCGGTGCTGGCGCATCTGATCCATATGGTCGGCGACGGGCGGGTGCAGGTGGACGGCGGCGGTGCACCGGACGAGACGGCGGTGTATCGCCTCGGCTGAATCGCGAGGAGGTATCGATGGTCATTCTGGGCGTCCGGCAGGCGCAGCAGCGCGACGCGTTCTGGCGGACCAACATGTTCCCGATCATCTCAGCGCGTATGGGCTCGGTCGATATGGGCCAGTTCATCGTCTCGCCGGTCGCGCTGAGCCAGCAGAATCCCGTCATGATCACCGCAGCCGCCGGGCCCTGTATTATCGTTGCCATGCTCAGCCGCGATCACGCCGGCGCGCTAGGCCATGTGGATGGTGTGGACAGGATCGATCCCCTGCTGCGTGCCGTGCGCCGGATGCGGACGGCGATGGCGGCGCAGCCCTATCAGATTGTGCTGACTGCCGGCTCCGACTTCTCCCGCGAGGATCGCGGCGCGGCCGTTGACGCTTTGAGCGTGGAATTCGGCGCGACTGTGGAATGGGCACATCCGGAGGAGGAGGACGACATCGACGGCTATTCCACGGCCGTGCTGTTTCCCCTGCGGGCCCGGCTGCTCCTCTTCAGCGACCTGGGCGACTTTGGCAATCATCCGAATGTGAATATGCGCTGCTCCAACATGCAGTATTTTTCCGTCGTCGCCTAAGCTGGCGCGGCAAAGGCGAACTGAAGCAGCCGGGTCGAGGGCGGCGGCGCGGCGGACGAGGCGGCGGTGTATCGCCTCTGACCGCCCCCGCCCCGGCCGGTCAGCCGCGAGTCATCCACCCGGCCCCGTATTGCGTATCAGGGACTGGAACCGGGCCGTCGCCCGGCAGGTACGAACCGCCAGTGAGTGATGCTGTTGTCCCCCGACACACCTGCGATCCCGGACCGTTTCAGCTTCCGGCATGCCGATCTGCGCCGCGCTGGCACGGTGTTTGTGCGCGGCGACGACCGCGGCACCCTGCTGAAAATGGAATTCGGCGAGCTGAAGGCCAGCCTGCCGCTCAACCGGCTGGGCCGCAGCCTGGAACCGGCGCCTGACGCCCATGATCAGGCCCTGCTGGCGCTGGTGCCCGATGCGCTGTGCTATCTGCGGCAGATCCGCGCCGACGATCCCGTCCCCACCGAACTGATCGACGGACGGCCCTCCTGGCTGCCGAAACCGCATGTGCTGAACCGCGCGGTCGGCACGGTCTGGCGTGCCGTGCAGGACCCGCTGGCGCCGGCGGCCACCGACGCCCCGCCGCTGCAGGCCGACTCCGCAGATTTCGACCGGCTCGCCGTGGCCCGGCGCCTGCTCGGCCTGTTTCCCGATCTCGGCCTCGCGCAGGCCGAAGCGCATCTGCAGGCGGTGGTGGAGGATCTGGCGCGGGTCGACTGGCTGCGCCGCGCCACCGCCACCCTGCAACGCATGGTCGGCGAGCTGGCGCAGTTCTCCGCCCGGCATGCCGGCGAACCGGCCGGCGACCTGAGCCGGCGCACCGCGCTGCAGCTGCGCGAGATCTCGATCTGGGGCACCGGCCAGGCGATGGCCGCCGACGCGGCGGTGGGTGACATCCAGCGCCTGCTGGCCGAGCCGGCGCGGCTGCGGCACAAGGCCTGGCCCGCCATCTGCGCGCTGCGCGCGCTCATCCTCGATGTCGAACCGGTTCTGCTGCGCTGGCAGGCGGCGCGCGACCGCAGCGACGGCGGGCCGCGCCTGCGCGATCTCGAAGACCTGCTGCGGTTGACCCTGCAACGCTATGCCGGCTTCAATCCCGACCGCTTCATCCCCGCGCCGGCGCGCCCGGCAGGCGGTTTCGATGACTGATGCCCTTCACCCGTTTCCCAGCCCATGGATGCGCCCATGACCGAACCGCATGATGCCTCGCCGCCTCCGCCGCCGTCCGCTGCCGTGGCCGGTCAGGTGAAAGGCTATGAAGAACTGCCGCTGACGGCGCTGCCGCAGTTTCCCATGCTGGCGCGCTGCCACCAGGCCTGGCTGGCGGCGCATCGCGGCGACAGACTGCCGGCCGCGATTGAAATGGACACCCTGCCCGCGGAGGTGCTGCCCTATACGATGCTGCTGGACTACCTGCCGGCGCAGCGCGACGTGCGTGTGCGGCTGGCCGGCAACTATGTCGGCGAACGCACCAGTGCCGATGACGGCGGCCGTCGCCTCGGCAATTTTTTCAATGCGCATGACGCCGCCATCGTGTTTGCCAGCATGGAGCAGGTGGCGGGCCGGCGGCAGGCCAGCCTGGCGCGCCGCGCCTATGTGCTGCTGGATGGCAGCCAGCTCAGCTATGTGCGCCTGATCCTGCCGCTGTCGCAGGACGGCCACAGCGTCTCCGGCTTTTTCAAGACCATCGAACCGGACAGCCTGATCCGCGCGCCGGTGGCCGGGGCAGATGCAGTCTCCGCGCAGCCGTAAGTCTCGCCATCAAAAGAAGAAAGCCCGGCGCTTCATCAGCGCCGGGCTTGATCATCAGCGGGATGCGGCGACTTACTTCTTCGCCAGCAGGTAATAGTCGGCGGTATAGGGCACGCGGGCCTGGCTGCCGGCATTGCCCTGCGCGCAGGCAGCAGTAGGCGCGATGCCGCCCACGGTGTTCACGCGCTGGATCGCCGTCACATTGCTGAAGCTGCCCTTCGCGCCCGAGGCGGTGGTGGTGAGCAGCAGCCACGGCACGCTGCCGGCCGCCGTTCCTGCTTTCTGGGGCGCATCGGCGCGGCCCTTCACGGCACCGATCAGCTTGCTGCCGTCAGTCGACTCCCAGGTCGGGCCGCCGAAATGCTTGCCGATCTGCGTGCCCGACGTGTTGTAGAGCGCGGCGTCCGGGGCGACGAAGGCCCATTCGAAGGCGCCGGCCTGACCTGCCTTGGCACGGCATTCATAGATCTGCACGCCCTTGGCCGGCAGCACCATGGCGACCTGCTCGCCGGGCTGCGCCCTGATGGCATCGGGCACGGCGACGGTGGCCGGCGTGGTGCTGCAGGCGGCAAGCCCTAGTGACGAGAGAAGAAGAGTTGCGGCGACGGACGAACGCATGACGGAGTAAACCTCGTTGTGTTGCGGTCTGGGTGAGACCGCTGTCTGACGGTTTTATTCCGGTGTGTTGAGTGCTTTTGTGGACTGCGCCGTCATCACTCATGCGGCGTAACCCCTGCGGATGACGCGCCTTTCGCGTTGCCGCAGCAGCGCTCTTGCAGTCGTGAAACCGGCGCGGCGGACGAGCGGGAAGCTGCCCGGGTCATCGAGGGTAATGCGCTGCCAGCCGCGAGAGGGCAGGTTTCTGAGATGATATTTTTCCTATCATTTAACCCTGATTTGTTCTATAATGACAATCTGCGTGCCTGCATATCATTGCAGGCACGCTGCCCCCATGACCCAACTGAAGGAAGGCACGAAGCCGCGACTGGACTCCGGAGATCGGGACGTCAGCCGCACAGCCCGAAACAGACCCGCGATAAGCCGGAATAAGCTCCAAATAAGCAAAAATAAGCACGTTATAAGCCCGAATAAGCATGGAATAAGCCCCGGACAAGGCGCCCTGAAGCCGGAATAAGCCCGGAAAGACACGGAGTTAGGCGTGGCCAGCGCGTAAATAAGTCATGCGCCGCCGGCAGTTGTTACAGGACAGGGCGGCGGCGCCTGTGCAAACTGGGCTACGGCCCCGGTTTTGTCGCCAGGCCGGAGTATCTCCCCGCCGGAGCGCGCGTTTCGGTAAAGAGTTGCATGTATCCAGGCCAGGAGACCCCCTGCATGTTGGCAGCCGCCCGCGACCTGCATTCCACGGATGAAATCGAAGACACCCGCCCGGTCGTGCTGATCGTCGAGGACGAGGTGCTGGTGCGCATGGTGGTCGCCGAATACCTGCGCGACTGCGGCTTCATGGTGATCGAAGCCGGCAGCGCGCAGGAAGCGCTGGCGCTCTTCAAGGCCGATATCGATGTCGATGCGGTGTTCAGCGATATCCAGATGCCGGGCGAGATGGACGGTTTCGGCCTGGCGCGCTGGCTGCGGCAGCACCGGCCCGACGTGAAGGTGATCCTCACCTCGGGCGCCGCCAGCGCCGCGCACCGCGCCGCCGATCTCTGCCATGACGGGCCGCTGCTGCCGAAGCCCTACGACTCGGAAGAGGTCGAGCGCCGCATCCGCCAGTTGCTGGCCACGCGCGACCGCAACGAAGCCGGGGCCGGCAAGCCCTGAACAGAAAAGGGCCACTCGTGAGAGCGGCCCTTCCCGGATGGCTTGTCGGCCCCGACCTTATGCGCCAGGTGTCGGCAGCTTGTGGTCCTTGAACTGCTCGCGCAGCTTCACCTTCAGCAGCTTGCCGGTGGCGGTATGCGGCAGCTCGGTGACAAAGACCACGTCGTCGGGCAGCCACCATTTGGCAACACGGCTTTCCAGGAACTGTAGCATCTCGTCGCGCGTGACCTCCTGGCCGGGCTTCTTGATCACCAGCAGCAGAGGGCGTTCCTGCCACTTCTCGTGATGCACGCCGATCACGGCGGCCTCCTGCACGGCGGGATGGCCGACCGCGGCATTCTCCAGGTCGATCGAGGAAATCCACTCGCCGCCCGACTTGATCACGTCCTTCGAACGATCCGTGATCTGCATGTAGCCGTCTTCGTCCAGGGTGGCGACGTCGCCGGTGGTGAACCAGCCGTCCTTGTCGAGCACGTTGCCGCCCTCGCCGCGGAAATAGCCGCGCGTGATCCAGGGCCCGCGCACCTTGACGTTACCGAAGGCCTTGCCGTCGCGCGGCAGCTCGTTGCCGTCGTCGTCGGTGATCTTGATCTCCACGCCGTAGACGGTGCGGCCCTGCTTCGACTGGATGTCGAGGCGCTTTTCCAGCGGCAGCTCGGCATGTTTCTTCAGCAGGTTGCCGGTGGTGCCGAGCGGCGACATCTCGGTCATGCCCCAGGCATGGATGACGAAGCAGTTGAGCTGCTTGGCGAAGCGCTCGATCATCGCGCGCGGCGCCGCCGAGCCGCCGATCACGCAGCGCTCGATCCTGATATCCGCTTTCACATCGAGCGCGGGGTTGGCGTCGATATACTGGAAGAAGGCGAGCCAGACGGTCGGCACGCCGAGCGAGAAGTTGCACTTCTCGTCGCGCAGCAGCTCGTAGACGCTCTTGCCGTCCAGGGCCGGGCCGGGGAAGACCAGCTTGGCGCCGCTCATGCAGGCGCCATAGGGCACGCCCCAGGCATTGGCATGGAACAGCGGCACGATCACCAGCGCGGAATCGCCCGAGCCGAGATTGAGACCGTCGCGCTGGCAGACGGCATAGCTGTGCAGCACGCTGGAGCGATGCGAAAACAGCACGCCCTTCGGATTGCCCGTCGTGCCGGATGTATAGCAAAGGGAGGAGGCTGTCCGTTCATCGAATTCCGGCCAGGCGAAGTCCGGCTGTTCCTTGCCGATCAGGTCCTCATAAACGATCAGGTTGGGGATCTTGCAGTCGGCCGGCACATGCGCGCGGTCGCTCATCAGCACGAAGCCCTTCACCGTCTTCAACTGCGGCGCCAGCTTCTCGACCAGCGGCAGGAAGGTGAGGTCGAAGAACAGATACTGGTCCTCGGCATGGTTGACGATGTAGTCGATCTGCTCGGGGAACAGTCGCGGGTTCACGGTGTGCAGCACCGCACCCATGCCCGAGACGCCGTAATAGAGTTCGAAATGCCGGTAGGTGTTCCAGGCCAGCGTGCCGATGCGGTCGCCGAGCTTGACGCCCAGCCGGGTCAGCGCATTGGCCAGCTGGCGCGAACGGTCGCGCAGGTCGCGATAGGTGTAGCGATGGATCGGGCCTTCCACCGTGCGGGTGACGATTTCCGTCTTGCCGTGGTACAGCGCGGCATATTCGATCAGCTGCGAAATCAGCAGCGGACGGTCCTGAATCAGGCCCAGCATCGGTTTCCTCCTGGCAGAAAATTTATGGTTGTCGCGGCTAGTCTATGGGGGTGAAAAACCCGCCGCAAGCGGCGGCCGGCCGCCACGCATTGCCGCGACGTCAGGCCGCAAGTCAGTTGCCGGTAAAGACCGGTTTGCGTTTGGCGAGGAAGGCGTCCCGCCCCTCGGCGAAGTCGGCCGAGTTGAACAGCAGCGCCTGCCCGTCGGCTTCCTGCGCCAGCAGCGCCTCCAGCGGCTGCGGCCCGCGCGACAAGGTCGCCTTGATGAAGCCGGCCGGCAGCGGCGCAAGGCTGGCGAATTTCGCCGCCAGCGCCAGCGCTGCCGTCTGCACCTCGCCCGGCGCGGTCACCTCATCCACCAGACCGATGCGGCCGGCCGTGTCGCCGTCGATTTCTTCCGCCAGCATCAGCAGCCGCTTCACCCAGCCGGCATTGACCCGCTGCGGCACGGTCCACAAGGCCGCCATATCGGGCATCAGGCCGATCTTGCCGAACGAGCAGCAGAATTTCGCGTCGCTGGCCGCCACCACCTGGTCGCAGAGCAGCGCCAGCGACATGCCGGCGCCATAGGCGTAACCTTCCACGGCGGCGATCACCGGCTTGGGCCCGGCCACCATCAGCCGGGCCAGCCGGTGCAGATTGGCCAGGCGCTGCCGCCCGGACACCCCGGCGACATTCTGCATCGACGAGATATCGCCGCCGGCACAGAAAGCGCCGCCGCTGCCGGCCAGCACAATGGCGCGCACCGCCGGATCGGCCATGGCGGCCGCCATGGCGGCGATCAGTTCGGCCCGCAGATCCAGCGACAGGGCATTCCGCTTCGAGGGGTAGTTCAGCCGGATCACCTGCACGCCGGCCGGGATGGCGGCTGATTCGGCAGATGTCTCGACGAGAATCAGAGGCTGCGCCGCGCTCATGGCCGTTTCCACTCCTTATTATAGGACGCTGGTAATTAAATTACCGATGCTCACTGCACAGATTTTATTCAACGTGATCGTTTCGCGGTACGAGTGTAACCGTGGAGACACAGTTCCCGGCCACGGCGGCCATCATACAGGGGAAGTGTTTGTCGGACAGGGGTTTGCCTGATTATGTCATCCGCGAATTTCTTTCCGGAGGTTTCCCCTATGACCAAATTTGCTTTCCGCGCCACCCTTCTGGCGCTCGGCCTGGTTGCCGCCGCTCCTGCGATGGCTGCCGACATTCCGCTCGGCGTCGCCGTCAATGCCGGCGTGGTGTCCGACTATCGCTTCCGCGGCATCAGCCAGAGCGACAAGAACCCGGCCGTCCAGGGCGGCATCGACGCCACCCTGGCGCCGAATGACTGGCTGACGATCTACACCGGCGTGTGGGGCAGCAGCGTCGACTTCAACAACGGCACCACCGCCGAAGTCGATCTGGTCGGCGGCCTGCGCGGCACCTTCGACAAGTTCGGCGTCGATGTCGGCTTCATCCGCTACAACTATACCGGCAAGGGCCCGGAGTCGCAGGACTTCACCGAAGGCAAGCTCGCGGTCAGCTATGACTTCGGCTACGTGCTGCCGAGCGCCGCGATCTATTACAGCCCGGAATATTACGGCAACAGCGGCACCGCCGTTTACTACACGGCCGGCGTTGCGGTTCCGATCCCGGTGACCGAGTTCAGCCCGACCATCAAGGCCAATATCGGCAAGCAGACCATCGACAAGCCGCTCAATTTCGGCATCACCAAGGACGACTACATCGACTACAACATCGGCCTGTTCGCCTCCTACTGGGGCTTCACCGCCGGTGTGCAGTATGTCGACACCAACCTGTCCAAGACGGAATGCAGCGGCCTGAGCACCTGCGAAAGCGCCGTGGTCGTGTCGCTCAACTACTCCTACACGTTCTGATCCGATCCCGCCTTCGGGCGGTTCGAGAGCCGCCGCCATCGCACAGATGGCGGCGGTTTTTTTATGCCTGCGCCAGATTATGTGAAAGACAGGGCGCCGACCGCGGCGTAGCCCGCCAGCGGCAGTTGCCGCAGCCGGGTGAAACCGGCTGGCGTGATGCCGCCCAGCGCATAGGCTGCGAGCCCGCGACGTCTGGCCTCGGTTGTCAGGGCCGCCAGGCGCAACACGCCCAGCGGTGCAGCGCCGGGGTGGCTCGCGGTGGCAAAAACCGGCGAGATCAGCACCGCATCCGCGCCGCAGCGGGCGGCCCGTGCGACGGCGCCGGCATCATGCGCGGCAACGGTGACCAGCGGCAGTCCGACCCGCCGCGCCGTGCCGGCCCGGTGAATCAGCGCCTGCGGCAGATGCAGGCCATCGGCGGCGACCGCCCGGGCGAGCCGGACATCGCCGGCCACCACCAGCACCAGGCCGCGGCGGCGGCACAGCGCCGCGATCTGCTGCGCCAGCGCCAGGCGTTTCGCGAGCGGCAACTCATAATGCCGGAACAGCACGCCATCGCCGCGCTTCAGCCGGCGGATGGCCGGCAGCGGATCGGCGAGGCGGCGCGCATCCGTGACCAGCCAGCGCGACGGCAGCAGGAGGCGGCAGGACTTCCGCCGGCCCGGCGCGGTTGGTAGCCTGCGGATCCGAGATTTCATGTCAGCCCAGATTTCATGTCAGCAGCGTGCCATGACCCAGCCCTCACCGGAAGCCACAGTTGCCTCGCGCCTCACTGCCATCCGGCAGCAGATTGCTGATGCCGCCGCGACGGCCAAGCGTGCAGCCGGGGCCGTGACACTGGTGGCCGTCGCCAAGACCTTCCCCGCTGAAGCGGTGGCCGAGGCGCTGGCGGCCGGTCAGCGGCATTTCGGCGAGAACCGCGTGCAGGAGGGTATGGCGAAATATCCGGCCCTCCGCGAGACGCATCCCGACCTGGTGCTGCATCTGATCGGCCCGCTGCAGACCAACAAGGTGAAACAGGCCGTGGCGCATTTCGACGTGATCCATACGCTGGACCGCGACAGCCTGGCGAGGGAACTGGCCAGGGAGTTTGAGAAGAGCGGCCGCCGCCTGCCCTGCTTCGTGCAGGTGAATACCGGAGAGGAGCCACAGAAGGCCGGCTGCGCCCCGCAGGAGGCCGACGCCTTCATCGCCGCCTGCCGCACGCTCGATCTGCCGGTGGTGGGCCTGATGTGCATTCCGCCGGCCGAGGAAGAGCCGGCGCCGCATTTCGCGCTGCTGAACAAGATCGCCAAACGCAACGGGCTGGAGCAGCTCAGCATGGGCATGAGCGGCGATTTCGAAACGGCGGTGATGCTGGGCGCCACGCATGTGCGCGTGGGCAGCGCGATCTTTGGCGGGCGAAGCTATCCGCCGGCGCAGTAGCGACTACTGCTTCTTCGTCGTGCCGCCCGAAGCCAGCGTGACGCTGTCGCCGGCGATGACAAAGGTGACCGAGCCATCGCTGGTCTTGTAGGTCCACTGCTCCAGCGGGCCGAGCTTCTGCAATTCGCTCGGCTTGCCGAGCGCCTTTTCCAGCTGCGCCTTGGTCTTGGCCGGCTCGGCTTTCTTCAGTGCTTCTTCCGTGGACGGCGGACCGCAGGCGATCAGAGCCAGCGGCAATGCAAGCGTCAATGCGAGGCGGGCCAGACGAGCCATGATCAGTTACTCCGTGAATCGAAGGGGCCGGGTCAGTTAAGCAACCAACCCGGCCCCGGTAAAGTGGTAAACTTGTTTGCGGACGCTTGACTCAGAACTGCAGCGGGGTGGCCTGACGCACGCCCGGAATGGCCTTCACCTTCTCGGCCACATCGGCGGGGATGGCGCCATCCACTTCCACCAGGCAGATCGCATCCTCGCCGCGCGCGGCGCGACCGAGATGGAAGGTGGCGATGTTGATGCCGGCATCGCCCAGCACCGTGCCCAGACGGCCAATGAAGCCCGGCTTGTCGGCATTGGTGACATAGAGCATGTGCGGGCCCAGTTCGGCATCGATATCGATGCCCTTGATCTCGACCACGCGCGGGTTCTTGTTGGCGAACAGCGTGCCCGAGAGATGACGCACCTTGTCGGCATGGATGGTGACGCGCATCAGCGTGGCATAGTCGCCTTCGCGCTCATGCTTGACCTCGGAGACCTCGATATTGCGCTCCTTGGCCACCAGCGGGGCATTGACCATGTTGACGCTGCTGAGCTGGCGGCGCAGCAGGCCTTCCAGCACGATGGCGGTGAGCGGACGTGTATTCAGCGTCGCGACATGGCCTTCGTATTCGATCATCACCTTGGTCAGGTTGGCTTCGGCCAGCTGGCCGACGAAGCTGCCGAGCTGCTCGGCCAGCTTCATGTAGGGGCGCAGCTTCGGCGCATCCTCGGCCGAGACTGACGGCATGTTCAGGGCATTGGTCACCGCGCCGGTCAGCAGGTAGTCGCTGATCTGCTCGGCCACCTGCAGGGCCACATTCTCCTGCGCCTCGTTGGTGGAGGCGCCGAGATGCGGCGTGGCGATGAAACGCTCGTGATTGAACAGCACGTTTTCCTTGGCCGGCTCGGTGACGAAGACGTCGAAGGCGGCGCCGGCCACCTGGCCGCTGTCGAGCGCTTCCTTGAGGGCTATTTCGTCCACCAGGCCGCCGCGGGCGCAGTTGACGATGCGCACGCCCTTTTTCGCCTTGGCCAGCGCCCTGGCATCAAGAATGTTGCGGGTCTGGTCGGTCAGCGGAGTATGCAGGCTGATGAAGTCGGCGCGGGCGAGCAGCTCGTCCAGCTCCACCTTCTCGATGCCCAGCGACGTGGCGCGTTCCGGCGTGAGGAAGGGATCGTAGCCCACAACACGCATCTTCAGGCCCTGAGCACGGTCGGCAACGATGGAGCCGATATTACCGCAGCCGATCAGGCCGAGCGTCTTGCCATACAGCTCGACGCCCATGAAGCGGTTCTTTTCCCACTTGCCGGCCTGGGTGGAACGGTCGGCCTGCGGGATCTCGCGGGCCAGCGCCATCATCATGGCAACCGCATGTTCGGCGGTGGTGATCGAATTGCCGAACGGGGTGTTCATCACGCAGACGCCGCGCGCGGTGGCGGCCGGAATATCGACATTGTCGACACCGATGCCGGCGCGGCCGACCACCTTCAGCTTGCTGGCGGCTTCCAGCACCTTGGCGGTGACCTTGGTGGCCGAACGGATCGCCAGGCCGTCATAGTTGCCGATGATGGCGAGCAGCTCGTCCGGCTTCAGGCCGGTCTTGATATCGACCTCGACGCCGCGGGTCTTGAAGATGTCGACGGCGGCGGGGCTCAGTTCGTCGGAGATCAGAACCTTGACCATTTGCGTAGTCCTCGAATGTCAGAATGGGAAAGAAAAACAGGCGCGACCGTGAAGGCCGCGCCCGTGGATCGTTCGGTCAGGCGGCTGCGGCCGGCTTGTAGTTGGCCTTCACTTCCGCGAAGGCCCAGTCGAGCCAGGGGCAGAGTGCGGCGATGTCGCTGGTTTCAACCGTGGCGCCACCCCAGATGCGCAGGCCCGGCGGCGCATCGCGATAGGCCGCAATGTCCATGGCCACGCCTTCCTTCTCCAGCACCGAGGCGATCTGCTTGGCCGCCGCTTCCTGGTCCTTCGGACCCAGCGCGGTGAACCAGGGATCGACCACCTTGAGGCAGATCGAGGTGTTGGAACGCACGGCCGGATCGGCGGCGAGGAAGTCGACCCAAGGGGTCTTCGCCTTCCAGTCGGCAATGGCCTTCAGGTTGGCTTCCGAACGGGCGATCATGCCCTTCAGGCCACCGACGCTCTCGCCCCATTTCAGGGCATCGAGGATGTCTTCCACGCAGAGCATGGAGGGCGTGTTGATCGTCTCGCCCTTGAAGATGCCGTCGATCAGCTTGCCATCCTTGGCCATGCGGAAGATCTTCGGCAGCGGCCAGGCGGGCGTGTAGGTTTCCAGACGCTGCACGGCGCGCGGGCTCAGCACGATCATGCCATGCGCCGCTTCGCCGCCGGTCGCCTTCTGCCACGACCAGGTCGTGACATCGAGCTTGTTCCACGGCAGATCCATGGCGAACACGGCCGAGGTGGCATCGCAGATGGCAAGACCTTCACGGTTGTCCGCAATCCAGTCGCCGTTCGGCACCTTCACGCCCGAGGTGGTGCCGTTCCAGGTGAAGACGACGTCGCGGGTCCAGTCGACCTGCTTCAGTTCGGGAATCTCGCCGTAGCCGGCCTTCAGGGTGCGGACATCCTTGAGCTTCAGCTCCTTGGAAATATCCGAGCCCCAGCCGGCGCCAAAGCTTTCCCAGGCCAGCACATCGACGCCGCGCGCGCCCAGCATCGACCACAGCGCCATTTCCACGGCGCCGGTATCGGAGGCCGGCACGATGCCGATCTTGTAGTCGGCCGGGATGCCGAGCAGCTTGCGATGCAGCTCGATGGCATCGACCAAACGCTGCTTGCCCTCTTTCGAGCGATGCGAGCGGCCGACCAGGGCATTCTTGAGGAGTTCGGGGGTCCAGCCAGGGCGCTTGGCGCAGGGGCCGGAGGAGAAATGCGCGGACTTGGGCCGCGCGGCAGGCTTGGTCATCTGTCTATCCTTCCAGATAGTAAGCGCCCCGTTGGGGGGGCGTGTCCCGCGGCCCTTCTACCCGGACTCCGGCGCCCGTGCAATGGCTGAATTGTCGCAACCGCCGCGCCCGCCAGCTTTCCATGCCGAAAAAGGAGCCGGAGAACCGCTATAATATTTCCGGCACCACCTTCAACTTCTGCGCCGGCAGGCCCACTTTCGTAAGGTGGCGGTAAGCCTGCCACCCGATAAGAGCCCTTCTATGCGCCTCCTGCTGATCGAAGACGAAACCGCACTGATGGACCTGATCCAGCGCAGTCTGGTTCGCGCCGGCTTCACCGTCGATATGGCCGGTACCGCCGAGGCGGCGCGCGATGCACTGGCGGCCTCGCGTTACGACGCCATGATTCTCGATCTCGGGCTGCCGGATGAAGACGGGTTGGCGATCCTGCGGGAATTGCGGGCAAGGCGCGACACCACACCGGTTCTGATCCTGACCGCGCGCGATGGCGTCGATGACCGCGTGGCCGGGCTGAACAGCGGTGCCGACGATTATCTGCTGAAGCCTTTTGCCATCGACGAATTGATCGCACGGTTGAAAGCGCTGCTGCGGCGGCCGAACGGCGCCCTGGGTATGGTGCTGGAGGCCGGTAACATCTCATTCGACACCATCGGCCGCACGGTCACGATCGACGGGCGCGCGTTGCCGCTGACCGCACGCGAAATGGCGCTGCTGGAAAACCTGCTACGGCGGGTCGGCCGCGTGGTGCCCAAGCGCCACCTTGAAGAACGCATCTATGGCTTCGATGATGAGGTGACGCCGAACTCGCTGGAGGTGCTGCTGCATCGTCTGCGCCGCAAGCTGACCGGCAGCGGCTTTTCCGGCGAGATTCACACCGTTCGCGGCGTGGGCTACCTGCTGGCGGAACCCGCTGCATGAACCGCCCTGTGAGCCATCGGTGGTCGTTGCAGGCGCGGCTGGCCTGGCGGATGGGTCTGGTGCTGCTGGGATCGACGCTGCTGGTCGCACTTGTGGTCAGCCAATATGCCTGGTTCGCCCTCGACAATCTCGACGACGTCGGATTGCAGATCCAGGCCAAGCAGATCGCAGTGCATGCCGGCATCCGCGATGGCGCCATGGCGATCAGCCTGCCGCCCGATCTGGAGCAGGCCTACCGCAATTCGGGCGACAGCTATCTCTACGCCGTGATCGATCCCGCCGGGCAGATCGTGGCGGCGTCCAGCGACAAGGCGCGCACCGCCTTTGCCGGCCTGTCCGTCAATCGCCCCGCAGATGGCGAGACGATTTTCCACCTGCTCGACGCAGGTGGCGGCGAAAGCGGCTATTTCGCGCTGCAGAGCAGCGACGGATTGCCTGCGGGCTATCGCGTCATCGTGGCGCAAGGCCAGGTGCATCCTGATGTCTATATCGACACCCTGCTCAGCGAATTCGCCTCGCATATCGGCTGGACCGTGCCGGTGGTGCTTGCCGCCGCACTGCTGATGGCGACCTGGACGATCCGCTCCAGCCTGCGGCCGATCAAGGAATTGTCGGCGCGCGCGCTGCAGATCGGACCGGAAACCCGTAACCTGCGCCTGCCGACCGATGATGTGGCGGAGGAAATCCGTGCGCTGCCACTGGCCATCAACGCGGCACTCGACCGGCTTGAGCAAGGCTTCGAGATGCAGCGCCGCTTTACTGCTAATGCCGCCCATGAACTGCGCACGCCGCTGGCGGTGCTGACGGCGCGCGTGGCGGAACTGGAACCCGGCCCGGAAACGCGCCGCCTGGCAGAAGATATCGCCCGCATGAACCGGCTGGTCAGCCAATTGCTGCAGGTCTCGCGCCTGGAGGCGGCCCGGCCGCAATTCGATACGGTCGATCTGAACGCGGTCGCCGAAACCGTCGTCGCCTTTCTGGCGCCGCTGGCGATTGCCGCGCACAAGGCGCTGGCGCTGACCGCCGCATCCCGGCCGGTGCTGGTGAAAGGCTCCGCCGAAGCGCTGGAAAATGCCCTGCGCAATCTCATCGAGAATGCCATTGCGCATACGGCGCCCGGCACCGAAGTGGCGATCCTGGTATTGCCCGAGCCCGCCATCGCCGTACGCGACCATGGCCCCGGCGTGCCGCCCGCCCAGCGCAGCGAAATCTTCGAACGCTTCTGGCGGGGCAGGAACCGCCCGCAGAATGGCGGCGCCGGGCTCGGGCTGGCTATCGTGGCGGAAACCATGCGCGGCCATGGCGGCCATGTCTCTGTCGGTGACGCTAGTGGTGGCGGCGCCGAGTTCGTCCTGCATTTTCCGCCCGGCGGGGCGGCGTAAGCTGGCTGTAAGCAGGCACGGGTACACAGCGGCAGGATCCAATTACCCCGGCCGCACCATGCTGTTTCGTCCCCTGCGCGAGCTTGCCGTTTCCCCCCAGCCGCGCGGCCTTCCGCCTCGACTCCGATTCTGGTTGCTGTGCCTCGGCGTCTTCATGCTGCTGTCGGCCGCCGTACGACTGACCCTGACGATCTGGATCGCCGCCGACACACCGGATTCTTTTCTGTCCTTCGCAGCGGTCTGGCTGATCGGGCTGGCGGACGATGCCGCAACCGCCGTGCTGCTCGGCCTGCCCTTCCTGCCGGGTCTCTACCTGCTGCATCGGGTCTTCCGCTGGCGGACCGGCAAGATCCTGGCCCATCTGCTGCTGATCGGGCTGCTTGGTCTGGCGATTTTCAGCGCCGTGGCAGAGCTGTTCTTCTGGGACGAGTATAACAGCCGCTTCAACGGCATCGCGGTCTACTACCTGATCTTCCCCAAGGAAGTGCTCGGCAATATCCGTGAATCCTTCGACCTGCGCATCTACCTGCCGGTGATCGCGGCCATCGTGCTCGCGGTTTACGCCCTGCTGCGACGCCGCCTCAGCCGCGCGCTGGATGCGCCGCTGCCGCCAGGCGAGTGGCGGCGCAGCGCTGCCGTCGCTGCGGTCGCCCTACTGCTGGCGCTGCCATTCCTGCATGCCGGCCCCTACGAGCCGGTGACAGCGCGCACGACCAACGAACTGGCCGTCAATGGCATGCACAGTATCCTGAATGCCTTTTTGACCAACGACAGCAGGTATGACGGCGTCTATCCCGGCATCGACGAAGCCGAAGCCATCCCGCTGCTGCGCGACATGGTGCGACAGGACAACACGACCGATCTGGCGGCACCCGGCGAACGCAGCCTGCGGCGACATGTCGATAATGGTCCGATCCCGGCAAAAAAACTGAACGTGGTTCTCGTTTTCGAGGAATCCTTCGGTTCGGTCTATTTTGAGGACGTCTTCGAGGAGAAGCAGCGCGATTACCAAACGACCGTGTCGCCGAACTGGCACCGCATCGCAGATGGCGGCCTCCTCTTCACCAATATCTATGCCACCGGCGATCGCACGGTGCGCGCGCTGGAAGCGGTACTCACCTCGTTTCCACCGATCCCGGGCATTTCCACGGCGCGCCGCGGCGGTTCGGAGGGCATGAATTCACTGCCCTTCCTGCTCAGGCAGTTCGGCTATCGCTCGACCTTCCTGTATGGCGGGCCGACCAGCTTCGACAATATGGGGCATTTCTGGGAAACCATCGGTTTCGACCAGGTGCTGGGCCAGGGTGATGTCGCCGACCGTGGGTTCAAGACCATCTGGGGCGTAGCCGACGAATACATGTTCAAGGAAGCGCTGTCGCGCATCGACCGCATGGCGGCCGAGCCCGGCCCGTTTTTCTTCGCCTGCCTGACCGTCAGCAACCATCGACCCTTTCGCTACCCCGATGGCCGCATTCCCCAGCGGCCGGGCAACGGATTCAAGGAGCAGGCCGCGGCCTATGCCGACTGGTCGCTGGGCGGTTTCATCGAGGCCGCGCGCGGCAAGCCATGGTTCGATGACACCATCTTCGTGCTGCTCGGCGACCATGGGCCGAAGGTCTGGGGCGCGGCGCAGATTCCCGTGCAGGCCTTCCGTGTTCCGCTGGTCATCTATGCGCCGAAGCATATCGATCCGGCCCGCAATGCCGTGCTGGGTTCGAGCATGGATGTGGGCCCCACCCTGCTCGGTCTGCTGGGCCTGAGCTACGACAGCCCGTTCTTCGGCATCGACCTGCGCCGCGTGCCGCCAGGTAGCGGCCGCATCGCCATGGCGCATAACTTCGATGTGGCGGTGGGTAACGGTCGCCATGCCGTGGTGCTGAACCCAAAAGGCGGCATGCACACCTACGCGATGCAGCCCGGACCGTTTCAGTTGCAGACCGTGCCGGCCGAAGCCGTTCCGCCGCTGCTCGCCAGACAGGCGGCGGCGCAGACCCAGACCGCGCATCGCATGTTCTACGCCCGGCAGTATCACGAATTGTCGGGAAGCCCGTAACGAGCTGGTCAGCCCGCGCGGACGTGATTCTCGGCTGCCAGTTCCATCAGGCGCGGCGCCC
>JAEYSS010000161.1 GCA_023434425.1 Pseudomonadota bacterium
CTGGAAACCCGCCGGGGCGCCGGGCTGTTCGTGGCCGCCGACCTGCCCTTCGAGGGTATCGGTGACGCGAGTGGCCCGGCGGCTCAGCCGGTCCTGTCCCGCCGCTCCGACCGCTTCGCCCGGCTACACGCGGAAGGCGAGTCACCGCCCGGGCAGTTTCCGGCCAAACCCTTCGCGACCGGGCCACTGGCGCTGGATGAATTTCCTCTCGACCTGTGGCGGCGGCTGACCGCCCAGGCCCTGAGAGGCGCCGGCGCGGCCCGGCTGCTGGGCAGCGGCCCGGCCCAGGGCCTGCCCGAACTGCGCCAAATGTTGTCAGGTTATCTGACAAATTCCCGGGGTGTAGCCTGCACGCCGGAGACCATCGTGATCGTCTCCGGGGCCCAGCAGGCGCTCGACCTGATTGGCCGGCTGCTGCTCGATCCAGGCGACGCCGTGGCGGTGGAAGACCCCGGCTATGTCGGCCTGCGCGAGGCGCTGGCCGGGGTCGGCGCCAGGCTGCACCCGGTGCCGGTCGATGCCCAGGGCTTCGACCCGGCGGCGCTGGCCCGTCTGCAGCCGGCACCCAAGCTGGTGATGCTGACGCCCTCGCACCAGTTCCCGCTCGGCATGACGCTCCCTCTGGCCCGCCGGCTGGCATTGCTGGCCGAGGCGCGGGCCCGCGGCCTGTGGATCGTCGAGGACGATTACGACTGCGAGTTCCGCTATGGCGGTCCGCCGCTGCAGGCCCTGCAGGGGCTCGATGGCGGCGAGCGGGTGCTCTATGTCGGCACCTTCAGCAAGGTGCTGTTCCCCGGTTTGCGGCTGGGCTACGTCGTCCTGCCCCCGGCCCTGGTGGAGGGTTTCCTGCGGCTGAAGGCGACGGCGGACGGGTTTGCGCCGCCGGCCTCGCAGGCGGTGCTGGCGCGTTTCATCGCCGAAGGCCATTTGACCCAGCATGTGCGGCGGATGCGCGTGCTGTATCGCAGGCGCCGCACGGCTTTGCTGGAGGCCCTGCAGCGCGAGGCCGCCGACCTGTTCGAGATCGGCGCCACCGAGGCCGGCCTGCATCTGGCAGTCCGCTTTCGCGACGGGCGCGACGACCGCGCAGCTGCCGAAGCCGCCCGGGCGGCAGGGCTGAGCGTCATGCCGCTGTCGCGCTATGCCATCACCCGGCCCGTGAGCGGCCTCGTGCTCGGCTTCGCGGCTTTCCCGGAAGCCGAGCTGGAGGCCGCGGTTCAGCGGCTGGTCAAAGTCCTGAGATAGTCCGGGACGGCCACGCCGCCCGCCAGCAGCGGGTCGGGCACCGGTGCGGCGAAACCCTGCGCAAATGGCAGCACGCCGGCCCAGGCCGGCACCGCCATGTCTTCCGCGTCATCCCTGGGCGGGCCGCTGCGGACCTTGGCCGAGGCCTCGGTGAGCGGCATGCGCAGCACCATGGTGCCCTTCATCTCCTGTTTGTTGGGCGCGCGGATTTCCGCCCAGCGCCCGGGCGCGACACGCTCGGTGAAGGCCTGCAGTGCCGCCATCTTGTGATCGTCGGATACCTTCTCGAACACGCCCATCGCCACGACGGAGCGATAGTTCATCGAATGATGAAAGGCCGAGCGCGCCAGCACCAGGCCATCCAGCAGCGTGACGGCCACGCTGGCCGGGATACCCGTCGCCAGCGCCATGGCCATGCGGCTTTTGGTCGAGCCATGGATGTAGAGATGGTCGCCCTCGCGCCAGTAGGCCGTCGGGATCGCCATTGGCTGGCCGTCATGAACGAAAGCGACATGGCAGACGTAGCCGGCATCGAGGATGGCGTGCAGCGTGGCGACATCATAGTGGCCGCGCTCGCCGACGCGGACGACACGGCTGCGGGTGCTGGGGGCAGAGGCAGGCTTCGGGGTACTCTGATTCACGGCAGACTCCTTGGGGAACTCCTTGTCGGCCAAAGGGATAGCTGGCGGCAGGCTCCTGGGTAAGCGCCAGTTTTGATAAAATCGATGGAGCCAGTATCGCTCCGGCAGCGTTTGCGCCCCCGGCACCGGCATGCTACAGGCCAACACTGCAGAATTGGTCTGTTGCTCTCTGGCGCGACGGGCTGCGTTTCATCTCTCGGAGTTCGATGCGGTGTGGGAAAACCTGCTGATGCTGGGCAAGGGCATTGTGGCGGGGTTCATCATCGCTGCGCCGGTCGGCCCGGTTGGCGTGCTCTGCGTTCAGCGCACCCTGCACCAGGGCCGCGTGGCAGGGCTGATGTCCGGCCTCGGCGCAGCCGTGGCAGACGCGGCATATGGCTGTGTTGCGGCCTTCGGTCTCAGCCTGATTTCCAGCTGGCTGCAGATGCACGAAGCGCTGTTCCGTCTGGGTGGCGGCCTGTTCCTGCTGTTCATGGCCTGGCGCATGCTGCGCGCCGCGCTGCATCCAGAGCCGGCCGTCTCGGCCGAGAGCAGCTATAACGAGCAGCCGATTGCCTGCTTCGTCTCGACCTTCATTCTGACCGCCACAAACCCGATCACCATTGTCGCCTTTCTCGGCGTTTTTGCTTTTTTCGGCGTCGGCGCCTTTGGCCTGTCGAATGCCATGGCCGCCTGGCTGGTGCTGGGTGTCTTCGCCGGCTCCTCGGTCTGGTGGCTGTCGCTCGCCGGCCTTGCGGGCGCATTTCGCCAGCGACTTGGCAATGGCGGCATGACATGGATCAATGGCGCCTCGGGCCTGCTGATGCTGGGTTTCGGCCTCTACGGTGTGGGCAGTTTTTTGTTTCGATAGACCTTTTTTTCTTGAGGAAGACAGAGGGCAATGACGAGTCAGTATCTGGAACTGCCGCCGATCGAGGTGACGCCGAAGGATCTGTCGGCCTATCGAGCCGGCAATCGCGGCGTCGATTACGTGCATACCTTCGATTCAGGCCGGCCGGGTCCGCATGTGATCGTGAATGGCCTGACGCATGGCAACGAATTCTGCGGCATGGTTGCGGTGACGCATCTGTTCGAGCAGGGCATCCGTCCGCTGCGCGGCAAACTCACGCTTGCCTTCGCGAACGTCGATGCCTATCACAATTTCGATCCCGCCAAGCCTTTCGAATCGCGCTACGTCGAACGCGACTTCAATCGCGTCTGGGACGTCGACACGCTGGAGGGGCCGGATGCCACGGTGGATGTGAAGCGCGCCCGCGCGCTGCGACATATCTATGCCGAGGCCGATGGTTTGCTGGATCTGCATTCCACCTCCTATGCCGTGCCGTCGATGCTGATCTACGAACCGCATGCCAAGCTCGAACCGCTGGTGCGGCACCTGCATGCACCGCTGCATCACGTCATCCTTCCGGGTGTAAAGCATTCCGGCCGGCCGCTGATCCAGTACGGCGCATTCGGGAAGCCCGAGGCGAGTCCGCTCGCGGTGGTGGTAGAGTGCGGCCAGCACTTTGCGCGCAGCAGCGGTGAGATCGCCATCGCCGTCACCATGCGCTTCCTCGATTTCTACGGCCTGATCCCGACCGATCTGGCAGCGAAATACGGCGCCGAATCCGGCGCGCCGAAGCGCTATGAAGTGACCGATGCCATGGTCGCGAAGTCCGATCGTTTCCGCTTTGCCGGCGATTTTATCGGCTTCGAGGAACTGCCTGCCGGCGCCCTGATCGCCACCGACGACGGCGAGGAACTGCGGGCACCCGCGGGCGGCTGCACGCTGGTGATGCCGGCTCGCCGGATTGTGAAGGGCAGGGATGCCGTGTTGCTGGCGCGAAGGCTGTCTTAACCACCCGCGATTTACGGAGTCGCGCGACGGCCGGAATACGAACCATTCTCGCGCGGATTGGTCCGTTTACCCGTGGCGTTAATTCCACTCGCAAGTGCCTTAAGGGCAGGCACGGGGCCGATTTTTCGCCCCTGATGTTTTTACAGTCAGCAGTAGACGTATATACGTCCCCCCGCCTATGATCCGGCCAGCGCTGCAGGCACCGCGGGGGCGGGCCTGTCAGCTAGCGGCCTGCCATAACAGGTCGATATCATTCGTTGGGAGAAGGAATAGGGGACGATGCAAAGCAAGTTCTTCAAGGCGTCGCTGGTTGCAGCGGTTGCCACGGTCGCTCTGCTCGGCGCACAGCCGAGTTCGGCCAAGACTTTCAAATGGGGCAATGACGGCGACGTCAGCTCGATGGATCCGTATGCCCGTAACGAGACGTTCCTGCTGACCTTCATGGCCAACGTCTACGAGCCGATCGTGCGTCGTGACCGCAACCTGAAGCTGGAGCCGTCGCTCGCGACGAAGTGGAGCAATCCGAGCCCGACCCTGTGGCGTTTCGAACTGCGCCAGGGCGTGAAGTTCAGCGGCGGCGAGACCTTCTCGGCCGACGACGTGGTGTTCTCCTACAATCGCGCGATGGGCAAGGGTTCGAACCTCGGCGGCAACTTCACCTCGGTGAAGGAAGTGCGCAAGGTCAGCGACTCCGTCGTGGAAATCGATACGAAGTATCCGGATCCGCTGCTGGCCGACAAGCTGGCGCTGATCGGCATCATGTCCAAGGCCTGGGCCGAGAAGAACAATGCCCAGTTCGCCGCCGACATGACCAAGAACGAAGAGAACTTCGCCACCCGTAACTCGAATGGCACCGGCCCCTTCGTCGTGAAGACCCGCGAGCCGGACGTGCGCACGGTTCTCGAGCCGAACAAGGGCTGGTGGGACAAGCCGGAGCATAACCTCACCGAGGTGATCTTCCAGCGCGTCGCCAACGACGCCACGCGCGTCGCGGCTCTGCTGTCGGGCGAACTCGACATGATCTACACCGTGCCGCCGCAGGACGTGGAGCGCATCCGCAAGACTGCCGGCCGCCGCATCATCGAAGGTCCGGAAACCCGCATCGTCTTCCTCGGCTTCAACCAGCAGGTCAATGAACTGCCGGAGTCGAGCGTCAAGGGCAAGAATCCCTTCAAGGACAAGAAGGTCCGCGAAGCCTTCTATCGTGCCATCGACGTCGAGGCGATCAAGCGCACCGTCATGCGTAACCAGTCGCGTCCCAGCGCCCTCATGGTGGGCCAGGGCCTGAACGGCTACGACAAGGATCT
>JAEYSS010000123.1 GCA_023434425.1 Pseudomonadota bacterium
GAGCAGTTCGAGCGCCGCGTGCACCTGTTCCTGTTCGTGAAGGTGCGTGAGGATTGGGGGGACGACCCCGAGCGCTACGAAGCCATGGGACTGGATTTCCCCAAGGGCTGACTGTGGCCTAGACGCCTGCCAGCAGCATGAAGAGTGGCACGGTGACGAAGGCGAGAATCGTGCTGACCGTAACGATGGCAGCCGCCAGCGGTGCGTCGCCGCCCATCTGACGCGCCAGAATATAGCTGGCGCTGGCCGTCGGCATGGCGCCCCACAGCACCATCACCTTGGTTTCCATGGGCCCCAGCCCCCAGAGCTTCGCCGCGGCAAACAGCATCAGCGGATAGACCGCCAGCTTCAGTGCGCAGGCCAGCAACAGGGCACGACCGCCGCTGCGTGCGGCCTGCCATTGCAGGCCGGCGCCCACGGTCAGCAGGCCCATCGGTGCGGCGATGCCGCCCAGCATCTTGAACATCGGCTCGATGCCGCGCGGCAGCGACAGGCCGGTGACATTCATGGCGATGCCGATCAGGCAGGCGATGATGAGGGGGTTCTTGATCAGGAACAGTGCCTGACCCTTGAAGCTGGTGCTCTGGCCATGCGCGCCATAGCGCGCCAGCGTCAGGACGCAGAGCACGTTCAGCACCGGGATGGCCAGCGCGATGGCGATGGCAAACAGCGTGAGGCCGGCGCCGCCGTCCAGCGCCGCCACCGCGCCAAGTCCGACAAAGGTGTTGAAGCGCACCGAACCCTGGAACAGCGATGTAAATCCAGGTCCATCAACTTTTGCCAAAGGCCGCAGCAGATAGACCAGCGCCGCCTGCAACAGGATGACCGCCAGCAGTGCCCCCAGCATACCGGTCGGGTCGAGACTGCCGAGCCGGGCGCTGCTCAGATTGTCGATCAGCAGGGCGGGGAAAAAGATGAAATAGGTCATCTTGTCGGCCAGGGGCCAGAAGGCGTCGCCGGGGAAATTATAGCGCTTCAGCGCACCGCCGAGCGCGATCAGCAGGAAGACCGGGATAATGGCGAAGATGACGGAGAGCATGCTGGACTCGGGCGGGGAGATGCTGCCGATGAGTCTAGCCCAGGCCGTAGCCTAAAACTAATGCTGGACCAGGATGATCAGCAGGTCGACGCCGCGGGTGGCGAGTCCGAAGCCGAGGTAAAGCGCCAGCGCGCGCAGGCCGGCTTCGCGCCAGGCATGGTATTTATCCGGCTGCAGGCGTGGTGGGGCGCGCGGCACGATGGGGACTGCGGTGACAGTGACGGCCTCACGGATCGGGCTGTCGGTGTCTTCCGGCACGAGGAACTCGGCGACACGAGTGCGGTCGGGACCGTAGATGCGCCGCCAGCGGAAAGCCTCGGCCTCGGCGCGGTCGGCATCGCCATGCGAGGCGCGCGGAATCCAGCTGTCAGCCAGTCGTGTCATCACGACATAGCGCGGGATAATGATTTCCGCCTGGACGCCCATGACGCCGACTGTGTCAGGTCACGATTAACGAATTTTAAACGCCGGTTAATTTTTTCCGTGACCTGGCCGATTTGCCACGGAACTGCAAGGACATACCAGTGGTTTGGTTAACCAACTGGAGATTGTCATGGCCATGTCCGATCCCCGGTGGAAAACACCGGAATCGCGGGAAAAACGCGACCAGGGTTCTTTCTGGCGCCGCCCGTGGTGGCACTGGGTCGCCGGCGGCCTTGCTGTGCTGGCGGTCGCGCTCGTCGCGGTCGCCGCGCTGTTTGACTGGAACTGGCTGCGCAACCCGGCCCAGAGCTTCATCACCGCTGCGACCGGCCGCCAGACCGTGATCAACGGCCGTCTGGCTGGCGAATGGTCGCTCACGCCGCGCTTCGTTGTCGAAGATTTCCACATGGCAAATGCCGAGTGGGCGAAGGAAAAAGAACTCGCCAGTTTCGAGCGGGTCGAAGTGGTGGTCGATCTGCGTGAGCTGCTGCGCGGCCGCACGGTGCTGCCTGAAATCAAACTGGTGAAACCGCAAATCGCCCTGGAGCGACGCGAGGACGGGGAAACCAACTGGACGCTGGGCGCCGAGGCCGCCAAGGACGTGGCAGCGCCGGAGGAACGCACAGAAATGCCGGTCATCGGCCTGCTGGTGATCGAGGATGGCCGTCTGGCCTATCTCGACAGGAAGGCCGAGATCGACATCGACGCCCGTATCTCGACCGCAGTGGGCGGCGGCGGGTCGGGGGAGAGCCAAGTGCGCCTGACCGGGCAGGGCAGCATGCACGGCGAGCCCTTCACATTGCAGCTGGTCGGTGGGTCGCTGCTGTCGCTGCGCGAGAACGAGCAGCCTTATCCTCTGACCATCGAGATGATCGCCGGGCCGACCCGCGGTCGCATTTCCGGCATGCTGGACGATCCGATCAAATTCGAGGGGCTCGATCTCGATGTGGCGCTCAGCGGCCCGAATCTCGGCAGGCTGCAGATCATCACCGGTGTGCCGCTGCCGATGACGCCCCCCTACGACCTGAAGGGCCGTCTGTATCGCGATGGCGGGATCTGGCGCATTGAGAAGATGGCGGGCCAGGTCGGCAACAGCGATCTCGGCGGCATGGTCCTGATCGACACAGGGCGCGAGCGGCTCTACCTGGAGGCAGATCTGCATTCGAAGGTGCTGGATTATCGGGATATCGGCCCGCTGATCGGCTTGCGGCCGGAAGACGAGCGCGCACCGAACACCGCGGCAATGACCGGGAACCAGAAAGCGGCGGCGGAGAAAGCCGGGCAGGTGGCAGCGAAAGCCGGCCCGCCGCCGAAGGTTCTGCCGGATGCGCCGCTGGCCATCGAGCAGGTCCGCGAAGTCGACGCCAGAGTGAAATTCCACGGCGACAAGGTGGAGGCGCCGAATACGCCGCTCAGTGGGGTCGACCTCGATCTGCGGCTGGAAAACAGCGTGCTCCATCTGCGGCCGCTCAAGCTGGGTGTGGCCGGCGGGCAGGTGAATGCCGATATCCGCATCGACGCGCGGAACGATGCCGTGGTGACGCAGTATGACGTGAAGCTCAATAAATTCCGGCTGGAGCGTTTTCTAGACTCTGCCGGCCTGAAGGACAGCGGCAACGGCGAGATCAACGGGCGCATCCAGCTGGTTGGCTATGGCGACACGGTGCAGAAGTCGCTCGGCAGCGCGAACGGACAGATCCGCACGGTAATGGAGGACGGCTCGCTGTCGAACCTCGCCATGGAGCTGGTAGGTCTGGACGTGGCGGAAGCGGCGCGTTTCTGGGCTGGCGGCGACAAACAGATTCCTCTACGCTGCTTCGTGACTGATTTTAACGTCGAGCAGGGCCTGATGACGCCACGCGTCTTCGTGCTGGACACCACCGACACCACGGTGACGGCTGAGGGCAGCATCAGCCTGACGCAGGAACTGCTCGGGCTGAAGATCAAGGCACACCCGAAAGACCCGAGCCTGCTGGCGGCGCGGACACCGATCAACGTCAACGGTGCCTTCAGCCGGCCTGCCATCGGCCTCGATGCCGGCCCGCTGGCCGCGCGGGGTGCGGGCGCGGTGGCGCTCGGCGTGCTGCTGACGCCGCTGGCCTCCATCCTGGCCTTCATAGAACCCGGCCTGGAAAGCGACAGCGACTGCGCCGCCCTGCTGAAACAGGTGCGGGACGGGCGGCGGGGATGAAAATCCGGTTCCAGACTGTCGGCCGGCTGCTGATCAATACCGGCCGCGCCATGATCAACAGCCTGTCCTTCGAACTCGCCGGGCATATTGCCTATACCGGCCTGCTGGCCATCTTTCCTTTCCTGATCTTTCTGGCGGCGCTTGCCGGCTTCCTGGGGACTTCCGCTGGCGGGCTGGCCTCGGTGGAGAGCATGCTCGACCTGCTGCCGCAGGATGTCGCGAAGACCCTGTCGCCGGTAATCCACGAGGTGATCGACAGCCGTGACGGTGGCTTGCTCACGCTCGGCCTGCTCGGTGCGCTCTGGGTGGCATCGAACGGCATCGACGCGCTGCGGATCGCCCTCAACACGGCCTATGACATCGACGAGCAGCGGCCCTGGTGGCTGATCAAACTGGGCAGCATCGGGGCCATCATCGTCGGCGGAGTGGTCTTCCTGCTGCTGTCGGTCCTGGTCATCCTCGGCCCCGTGATCTGGAAAGGACTGCTCTGGCTGTTTCCGCTCGGCGCGGGCGACAAATGGGCTTACAGCGCCGTGCGCTATCTGCTGGCCGTTCTGCTGCTCGGTTCCGCGCTGCTGGCCTTGCACCGCTGGCTGCCCGGCCGCCGCCTGGCGCTTCGCAGCCTGCTGCCCGGGGTGATTATCAGTACGGTGCTCTGGCTGCTGGCTGCCAGCCTGTTTTCGATCTATGTCGCCGAACTGGGCAGCTACAGCGCCACCTATGGCAGTCTCGGCGGGGTGATCATCACCCTGGTCTTCTTCTATGTCTCGGCGGTGCTCTTCATCTTCGGCGCCGAGTTGAATTCCACTCTATTGCGGCGCGAAAAAAAGAAGGCCGAAAAACCACCGCCGGCCGGCCCCAAGGCTCTGGCCGGACACTGATCCGCTGGATTATGCTCCGTCCCCTGTGCTTTTGCCTCGAGGGATGGGACCAGCAACCATGGCGACCAAGAAGAAGAAAACGGCAGCGCGTAAGCCCAAGCAGGCGCCGAAACGCGCGTCCGTGATGAAGGGCGGGAAAATCGACAAGAACATGCTGCCGAGCCGGCATGTCACCGAAGGGCCGGAACGCGCCCCGCATCGCAGCTACTATTACGCGATGGGCCTGACCGAGAAGGAAATCCACCAGCCCTTCGTCGGCGTCGTCACCACCTGGAACGAGGCCGCGCCCTGCAACATCACGCTGGGACGCCAGGCGCAGGCGGTGAAGAAGGGTGTGAAGGCCAATGGCGGCACGCCGCGCGAATTCACCACCATCACGGTCACTGACGGCATCGCCATGGGTCACCAGGGCATGAAGTCGTCGCTGATCAGCCGCGAAGTGATCGCCGACAGCACCGAACTGACCGTGCGCGGCCATTGCTACGACGCCATCGTCGGCCTGGCCGGCTGCGACAAGTCGCTGCCCGGCCTGATGATGGCCATGGTGCGGCTGAACGTGCCGTCGATCTTCATGTATGGCGGTTCGATCCTGCCCGGCAAGTTCCGCGGCAGGGACGTGACCGTCGTCGACGTGTTCGAAGGCGTCGGCCAGCATGCCGCCGGCAAGATGAGCGACAAGGATCTGCACGAACTGGAATGCGTCGCCTGTCCGTCGGCCGGCAGCTGCGGCGGCCAGTTCACCGCCAACACCATGGCCTGCGTGTCGGAAGCCATCGGCCTGGCGCTGCCGGGTTCGGCGGGCGCACCGGCGCCCTACGAGACACGCGACCAGTATGCCGAAGCCTCGGGCAAGCAGATCATCGAGCTGATCAAGCTCGGCATCCGTCCCCGCGACATCGTCACCCGCAAGGCGCTGGAGAATGCCGCCCGCGTGGTGGCCGCCACCGGCGGTTCGACCAACGGCGCGCTGCATCTGCCGGCGATTGCGCATGAGGCCGGCATCAAATTCGATCTCGACGACGTCGCCAAGATCTTCAAGTCCACGCCTTATATCGCCGACCTGAAGCCGGGCGGGCGCTATGTCGCCAAGGACATGTACGAGATCGGCGGCGTGCAGGTGGTGCTGAACGAGCTGATGAAGGGCGGCTATATCCATGGCGACTGCCTGACCGTCACCGGCAAGACCATCGAGCAGAATCTGAAGGGCGTCACTTTCCCGAAGAACCAGGACGTCGTGCGGCCGATCAGCAATCCGATCACGCCGACCGGCGGCGTGGTGGGCCTGAAGGGCAACCTGGCCCCGCGCGGCGCCATCGTGAAGGTGGCGGGCATGGCGCGGCTGAAACATGTCGGCCCGGCCCGCGTGTTCGATTCCGAGGAAGCCGCTTTCGAGGCGGTGCAGAAGAAGAAGTACAAGGACGGCGACGTGATCGTCATCCGCTACGAAGGGCCCAAGGGCGGTCCGGGCATGCGCGAGATGCTGTCGACCACCTCGGCGATTTACGGCCAGGGCATGGGCGAGAAGGTGGCGCTGATCACCGACGGGCGTTTCTCCGGCGGCACGCGCGGCTTCTGCGTCGGCCATGTCGGGCCCGAGGCGGCGGTCGGCGGTCCCATCGGTTTGATCAAAAACGGCGACATCATCACCATCGACGCCGTGAAGGGGATTCTGTCGGTGGACGTGTCGGCGAAGGAAATGGCGGCGCGCAAGAAGAAATGGAAGCCGCGCAAGACCGAGTACCAGTCGGGCACCTTGTGGAAATACGCGCAGACCGTGGGCGATGCCCATGACGGCGCGGTGACGCATCCCGGCGGCGCCAGGGAAGTGTCGGAATACGCCGACATCTGATCTGTTACAGGCCCGTCATCCTCGGGCTTGACCCGAGGATCTCGCGCCATTCTGCATGAGATGCCCGGGTCAAGCCCGGGCATGACGCCCTTGGAGTGTATATGACCTACCGCGT
>JAEYSS010000200.1 GCA_023434425.1 Pseudomonadota bacterium
TGAAGGCAGCGATGCGGTCATGGATAAGCAGGGCGGCCTGCACGGCCTGTTCAGGCGTCGCGAAAGCCGCCATCACCGCATCGCCAATAGTTTTGATCAGGGCGCCGTCATGCTCGCGGATGGTTTCCGCCAGCACGCCGAAATGCCGCCGCACCAGACGATAGGCGGCGGCATCGCCCAACCGCTCATACAACGCGGTCGACCCTTCCAGGTCCGTGAACATCAGGGTGATGCTGTCGATGCCGACATCCTCGCCGGCCCGCAACACCTGAGCCGGCAGCAGGTCGCGGAAAGCCTGCAGGGTGGTCGTTTCATGGGCAGTCAGGGCGTCGCTGCGCCAGGCGCGCGATTCGATCACGAAGGTCAGTTCCCGGCTGCTGCGGTTATGCATCGCGATCACGCCGATGGCGTCGCCGGAACCCGCCCGCATCGTAAAGTTCGGTGCGCCGGTGTCTTCGGCTTCCATCGCCGGGAAGATGCCGCCGTCATGACTGACGACGCATTCGCCACCGGGTTCCAGCGTGCGCAGCCGGTATTCGCCGGCCGGCAGCGTTGCGGCCACACGGCGCTGCTCGCCGGGCGCGAGGATCTGCTGAACCAGGATGTGGCGCGAGACATGCGGGCCACCCATGCAGAATTCACCCTCGCCGATGCTGCGGATGGCGGCGGCCGGCCGGAAGCTGATCTCGATATTGCTGGTGAAATTGCCGTCATAGGCAATGTTGCAGGAGGGGCAGTGCGCCTGTTTCGGCAATGCCTCCAGCGTGTCGGCTGATGCCTTGGCGCCGCCGCAGCGCGGGCAGAGCAGGTTCCAGGCCAGGCCGAGCAGGCCGAGCCGGGCCGCATCGAGGCAGAGTTCGGCAACGTGGCGTACCGGAACCTGCCATTCCCGCGCCAGCCTGCGCGGCCGGATGCGGATCAGGTCAACTTCCTGTGCCGTCGCGATATGGCGTGCGAGGCGGTCGGCGAGGTCATGGTGATAGGGGCCGGCGGCAATCTGGCGAGTCAGACTGTCGAGCCTCGCCCGCTGCTCCGGCGTCGGATCGGGTGGGGCATAGTCGAAGGGCATCTCGGCCTGTCCGAGGGCGAAGCTGCCGACCTGGCGGACCATATCTTCCAGCCCTTTGCCGATTTTATCGAGCAGCCCGGTGGCAAACAGGACATGGCCGACCACCCCCCGAGGCATGCCGGAGAGGCGGTAGGTGACGCGGCTTCCGCCATCGGGCCGGGCTTCGAGTTTCAGGGTCGGGCTGAGGCTTTTCAGTGGGCCGCGCCGGAAAATCCGGGTCTGGCGGAATTCGCGTTCGGTGATCCATTCGAAAGGCGGATCGTCCCATTCGACCGCGACACCCATATAGCTGGTGCTGGCGCGACGCTTTACCGAACCGTCGGCCTGGGTTTCTTCGACAACGGCGTATCTCGGCGTGCCGGCGGCTTCGTTGAAACGGGCGGTATCCGAGAGATAGGGCCACAGGGCTGCCGGCGGCGCCGGCAGCTCCCAGATCCAGACGCGCTCATGCTGCTTCTGCATGGAGCAGAAGCTAGCACGTCGGCGTCATTGGCAAGAGGCAGGTTCGGTGACGCGGATCACATCGGCCGGGTGTTCGGGTCCGGTGCCGGTTCCGTGATGATGATGCCGGGCGGTAGGGGCCGCGACGGCGGCAGCGGCTGATGCGGCGGCTGGCTGTCAGGGTAGCTCGGGGTGCTGCCCGGCGCCTCATAGGGCATGGTGGCGAGTTGCGGCTCGGTGCGGCGACCGGGCGGGGTCATCGGCATGCGCGGATCGGCCAGAGCGCGCGGCGGCGCCGGCAGCTGGCGGCCTTCCAGCGAATAGGGGTCGGGTTCGGCATAGCAGTCGACCCCACCCAGCGTCTTGAAGCAGAAAACTTCCTGGCGGTCGGTCGGCTTGAAATTGCTGACGCAGTAGCTGCCTTCCACCACGATATTCTCGAGGTTGCAGGTCACGCCAAGGCGGTGCTCCACGCGCGCCTTGAAGATTTCGTAGCCGACGCCGGCAATGGTGCTCTGCGCCGTCGGAGTCAGATCCTTGCGCTGATCGGCGCAGGCGGATAGCAAACCGGCCAGCAGCATCGGCAACAATACGCTCTGGATTGCGTAACGCATGGGCTTCTCTCCTGCACGCAGCCTCTCCTGAGGCCCGTCTGCCATTCTGGCAGCATCCATTATCGTGCCCCGGCGTTTGAATATCCAGTTAAGTGATATGGTTAAAATGCATTAGCCATGCCGCGAATGGCTGCGGCAGTACGAGGCTTAACCGCCAAATCGGGACGGCGCCTGCGGCAGGATGATGCGGAAGGTGGTGCCCAGTGGCCCGGTGCGGATCAGCTCCAGGTCGCCGCCATGGCCGCGGATCAGTTCGCGGGCGATGGCCAGTCCCAGTCCGGTGCCGCCGCTGCGCCCGCCACGAAACGGCTCGAACAGATGCGTGCGCGCCGCATCGCTTAAGCCGCCGCCGCTATCCGCCACTTCGATCACCACGTCGGTATCCGTCGCGGTCGCCGCCACCCGCAGATCGCCGCCCTGCGGCATGGCCTGCACGGCGTTGCGCATCAGGTTGTTCAACACGCGGTAGAGCTGGTCGGGATCGGCGTGCAGCGGCAGCGTTTCCGGCACTGCATTGTGCCAGCGGATGCCCGTACCGTCGGGCAGACCAAGTGCAGAGGCGACGTCGTCGACGAAATTGCGCAGCGCGATCTGGCAGGTCTGCGGCGCGCGTTCTTCCGCCTTGCCGAACTGCAGCGTCTGCGCGCAAAGCGCAATCGCCCGGTCGATCGAGCCAACCAGCCGCGGCGCCACCTGACGCACGGTTGGATCGTCCGAGGCCTCCAGGCGATCGGAGACCAGCTGGGCGGCGGCCAGCATGTTGCGCAGATCATGGCTGATCTTGCTGACGGCGATACCGAGCTGCGCCAGCCGCGTGCGCTGGGTCAGAGCCTGGCGCAAATCCTGCTGCATCATCTGCAGTTCGCGTTCAGCCAGACCGAGTTCGTCGCGCCGCCGCGTGGGGCGGATGATCTGGCGCGCATCCTCCGGCGCTGCATGGAAGCCCACGATGCTGCCGATCAGGCGGCGGATCGGTCGCACCAGCAGCAGCTGCAGGCTGATGTAGACCAGGCTCCCGGTGGTCACCGAGATCAGCAATGCCACCCACAGCACACGCCAGGAGAAGTCGCGCAGGGCTTCGCTCATCGGCGCTGTCGGCAGCACAACCTCGATACGGGTTTGCGGATCGCGTGGCGACGGACCGAGCACACGGACATAGTCGGTGGGTGGCGCAACCAGGACCATCACGGCATGCATGATCGCCTCCCACCACTGCTGGGTGGCAAGATCGACCGGCTTGCCCAGCATGGGAAGTTCCTGGCGGTCGCTCAGGATCAGCGCATTCGAATCCTTGCGCCGCATGGCAACCAGCTTGCCGCCCACATTGTGCAGCAGCTCGTCCTCGAGTTCGGCGCTTACCATGCCGTTCGGCGCCGCCAGCAACGCCAGCGCGGCCTGGTCGGCCAGTTCGATGCGAGCCTCAAGATAGCTGATGCGGAAGCGGCTCATCGCCGGCAGGTAGATCAGCACGGCCGACAGCATGGTGAAGCCGACCGTGAGCAGCAGCAGCCGGCCGGACAGGCTGGCTGCCACGGGCGGACGCGGCAGATCGGTCGATGTATCCGGATCGGCGGTCATGGCGTGGAATAATACAATGTCTCAGTTAAAACGGGCGAGGAACTGCACCACGCGCCGGCCGAGCGGACTGAACAGTTTCGGACGGTAGAAGTCGCCCGCGGCCTGAGCGGCGGTGTTTCCGCGCGCCGGGAAGGGGGCAATCATGGCCTGCATCGCGCCGACGCCGAATCCCTTGCCGATGGCCAGGGCCCAGGGCTGCAACGCCTCTGCGGCTTGGGGGCCGACCGCGGCTGCACCGAGGATACCGCCCAGTGGCGTGGTCACGACTTTCAGCAGACCCTCGCTGCGGCCCTCGGCCAGCGCGCGCTCGTTCAGCGCGAAGGGCCGGCGCAGGATGCGGATGCCGCGGCCGGCCCGCCGGGCAGCGATTTCACTCTGGCCGACGAAGGCCAGTTCCGGGTCGCAGGGCACGAGGCCGGCAGCCGCATTTGACATGACGCTGGCAGGCAGCCGGAACAGCAGGTTCTTCAGCACCACGCCGGCGTGATGCAGCACGACCGGGGTGGTGGCCTGCGGATCGATGGCGGCACCGATGGCGAAGATTTTCCGGTTGGCCGTGCGCAGCCTGCGATCCGCGACGATGCCCTGCGCACCGGTTTCGATGCCGGCGGCCATCGGATTGAGGGCGCTGTGGTCGGCCTGCCAGCCGGCAGCGAGCAGAAGGTGCGAGGCAGCAATGCGCGTGCTGCTGCCGTCGCCGTGGCGCAGGGTCAGTACGATACCCGGCACTGAATTCTCGACCTGCGCGATCTCGGTCTGCTCATGCAGGGTCACGCCATCGCGGCGCAGCGCATCGATCGCCAGATCGCTCAGTTCCGGATCGTGGCGAGACAGGAACCGGCCCTGTTCAATCAGCGTGACCTTCACGCCGATACGGCAGAGGGCCTGCGCGAAGGCAACGCCAGCCCCGCCGCCGCCGATGATCAGCAGATGCAGCGGGCGCTCGCTCAGGTCGAAGACGGACTGTGGCGTCAGGCACGGGACGTCGGTCAGACCAGGAATATCGGGCTGCGCGGGACGCGCCCCCGTCGCAATGACAAACCGTCTGGCCGTCACAGTACGATCGCCCACCGCGATGCTGTCGGACGACGTGAAGCGCGCTTCGCCCTGCAGAATCGTGACGCCGAAAGCAGCCAGGCGCTCGGGTGAGTCGTTGGCAGCCTGCAATGTCACCATATTTTTTGCATGGCGCAGCACTGCGGGGAAATCGATATCGGGTTCGTCATAACGGATGCCGAAGCTGGCGGCTTCGCGCCAGCCGGTCGCATGACGGGCGGCGGCGGCAAGCACCTGCAGCGGCAATTCGCCATGCAGGCGATGGCCGCCGAAACGGTGGCGCTCGATCAGGACGGTCCTGAGGCCCGACAACGCGCAGGCGGTCGCCACTGCAATGCCGCCGGTCCCCGCGCCGATGACGGCGATGTCGCAGTCGATGCTTTCGCTCATGGCGCCAGCAAAGACAGAGGCACTTGCAGAGTCAAGCAATCGACTCGGGGCGGAATTTTCCCAGGCCGCCCCGTTTTTGCCGCAAAGGCGCGCCAAAGGAAGCTTTTAGCGTCCATTTGAGATATAGCTGACCCGCATCCGCGCGGGCTTCGGTCCGTCGTCCGTCACAGATCCGCCATCCATGCCATGACACTTCGTCCGATCCAGTTCCTGTTCCGTTTGGCCTTGCTGTTCAGCCTGCTCGCGGGGGCGCTGTCCCCGGCCGTCGCCCAGCCGGCTGGCGGAACCGCACCCAATGCCCTGACGCCGACAGACTGGAGCGCGGCGCTCGCGCCGGTCACACGTCAGCTCCGCGATCCCCGCATGGATGACGAGGGCTTTGCCGCGCTGCGCGCCGATCTCGACCGGCTTCGTGTGCATGCGACCACCGAGCGCGACCAGTTCCGGCAGGCTGCGACGGCCATGCAGACCCAGTTCGAAGCGCTGGGCCCGCCGCCGGCAGCCGGTCAGCCACGTGAAGCCGCGGCGGTGGCGGAGTCGCGCCGACAGCTGGCCGTGCGTCTGCAATCGGCGCAGGACAGCGCCAAACAGGCCGAGCTGGCGCTGACGCGCATTATAGCGTTGCAGGACGAAGTTGCCGATGAAGCGCGCCGGCAGTTCACGCGCCAGTTGCTCTATCGCGGCGCGTCGCCGTTCAACCCCGATTTCTGGCGCAGCGGCGCAGAAGATATAGGCGCGATCTCGACTCAGGTCGCTGCAATTCCCGCGCAATGGTGGGCGGCAGACGAGGGGCGCCGCCCGGGGCGGACCACCCTGCTGCAGATCGGCATCGTGATCGCGGTCGCGGGCATCCTGCTGATCCCGACGCAGCGCTGGCTCAGCCGGCATTACGGTATCCAGGCTGACATGGCGTCCCCTTCACCGGTGCGGCGCACGATTGCCGCTTTCACCGTGCTGCTGCGCTGTACCGCCATGCCGCTGGTGGTGCTGTGGGCTGCCTATGGCGTGTTGCTCGGCAACGACTGGCTGAACGGCCTCATGGGCAGCATGGTGCAGATGCTGATGCAGGCGATTTCCGTCGCATTGCTCGCCTACGGCCTGGGGCAGGCGACGCTGGCACCCGGTCATTCGGCCTGGGCGCTGATCCCGCTGCAACTGTCCGAACGCGCCAAGCTGCTGCGCCGGACTGTTGCGGTCGCCATCGGGATGATCCTGCTGGCCGTGCTGGTGGCCCCGTCGCGCGTGCCGGATTTTGGCTTTGCCGGTCGCAATATGGTGATCGCGGCGGTGGCACTGTTCCTGTTCGCGTCCAATCTCGCTTTCTCGGATCCGCGGCTGTGGCGGTCGCTGCCCGACGACTGGCGGCCGCTGCGCCTGCTGGCAGGGCTGATCTTCGGCGTCAACCTGATCGCCCTGGTGGCACTGCTGCTCGGCTATTACGGCGCCGCGGCTTTCCTGTCCTATGGCCTGCTCGGTTCGGCGCTGACGCTTGGCGTCTATGCGCTGGTCCGCATTGCCGTCCGCGACGGCCTCGCCAATCTGGCGGAGAATCCCGACAGCCGCTTCCGCATCTGGCGCCAGTCGCTCGGCCTGAGCGGCCCGCTGAGCACCACCAGCCAACTGCTGCTGGGCCTGCTGGCCGATATGGTGCTGTTCGTATTTCTGCTGGGCGGCCTCGCGGTGTCTTGGGGTGTGAGCCGTGCCACCCTGATGAGCTACACGCTCGAACTGTTCTACGGCGTCAGCATCGGCCCGGTGACAATCTCGCTCGGCAATATCCTGGCCGCGGTTGTGGTGCTGGTGATCGGCATCGGCGTGACGCGGCTGCTGAGCGGCGGCCTGAATGCGCGACTGGAGCAGCAGAGCGGCATCGATCCTGGCGTGCGCAATTCGATGGTGACTGGCCTGACCTATGCCGGCTATCTGCTCGCCATCGTCGCCGGTGTCGGCGTGGTGGGCCTCGACCTGTCGAACCTGGCGATCATTGCCGGTGCGCTCTCGGTCGGTATCGGTTTCGGCCTGCAGAATATCGTCAACAATTTCGTCTCCGGCCTGATCCTGCTGATCGAGCGGCCAGTGAAGGTCGGCGACTGGGTGGTGGTCGGCAGCCGCGAAGGCTATGTCCGGCGCATCAATGTGCGCTCCACCGAGATCGAGACCTTTCCGCGCGCTTCGGTGATCATCCCGAATTCCGAACTGATCTCGCAGTCGGTGATGAACTGGACGCATCGCAATCGCCTGGGCCGCGTCGACATCCAGCTCAACCTGTCCTATGCCGCCGACCTGGAAAAGGCGCGCGACGTCCTGCTGAAATGCCTGACCGAGCACCCCGATATCCTCAGCATGCCGGCTCCGCTGGTGATCTTCCGCGATTTCGGCGCCGGCACGCTGCAATTCGCGCTGCGCGGTCATATTGCCAATGTCGAGAAGCGCCACGTGATCGAAAGCGATCTGCGTTTCGCGATTCACAAGGCGCTGAAGGAAAGCGGCGTCGGCCTGCCCTACGGCGGGCCCAACACGCTGCATCTGGCCGATATCGAAAGGCTTGAAAACGCTCTGGGCGGCCTGCGCGCTTCCGCGCAGGACCGCCCAAAGTCAGACGACCAGGCTTAGTTGAGTTTGGCTGACTTAGGTCAGTTCGGCCTCTGCTGCGGACGCGGCAGGTCGAACAGCAGGAATTCAGCACCTTCAGGCGCTTTGATCTCGACCGGTGCATCGGCGGCGATGGCCACGCCGTCGCGGGTCTTGAGTGTCACGCCGTCGAGTTCCACGCTGCCTTCGGCCACGACGAGGTAAGCCATCCGGTCGGGCTTCTGCTCGTAGGTCACCGACTTACCCTTTTCGACCAGCGCGCCGAACAGCGTGGCGTCCTGATGGATCAGCAGCGTGCCCGTGTTGGCGGAGAGCACCGCTTCCTCGCCCGACGCCAGCGGCACCAGACGATTGGCGCGGTCGCCCTTGGGGAACTGGGCTTGGTCCCAGCGCGGCTTCAGCCTGGTCTGACGCGGCTCGATCCAGATCTGGAACAGATGCGTCATCTCGTCTTCGGCGTTGAACTCCGAATGCATGATGCCGGTGCCGGCCGACATCACCTGCACATCGCCAGCGGGAGTCCGGCCCTTGTTGCCCAGGCTGTCTTCATGGCTGATCGCACCCTTGGTGACATAGGTGATGATCTCCATGTCGCGATGGCCATGCATCGGGAAGCCCGACTGCGCTGCGATCTCGTCGTCATTCCACACCCGCAGGGGACCGAAGCCGAAGCCCATCGGCGCGGCAACGCCCGAGAAGTTGAAGTGGAAGCGGCTGTTCAGCCAGTCGATATTCATCCGGCCGAGATTGTCGAAGGGAACAACGTGAATCATGGAAACCTCCGTCAGCGACGGCCGATCATATCCCGGCCGTCGCATTGGTAGAGAGAGTTAAGCCTTCAGCTTGGCGGCGATGCCCGCCACATGCTTGCCCTGGAAGCGGGCAGTCTTGAGTTCCTTTTCGCTCGGACTGCGGCTGCCATCCGCACCTGCGATGGTGCCGGCACCGAGCGGCGAGCCGCCCTTCACCTCGGAGACATCCATCGTCTCCGGGATGGCATAGGGCAGGCCGACGACCACGAAGCCATGATGCAGCAGGGTGGTGTGGAAGCTGCTGGCGGTGGTTTCGTTGCCGCCGCCGGTGCCGGTCGAGACGAAGACGCTGCCGACCTTGCCGACCAGCGCACCCTTCACCCACAGACCGCCGGTCTGGTCGAGGAAGGTGCGCATCTGGCCGGTCATGTTGCCGAAGCGGGTGCCGGTGCCGAAGATGATGGCGTCGTAATCTGCCAGTTCGGCCGGATTGGCGATCGGGGCGGCCTGGTCCCATTTGCCGCCGGCCTTCCTGAAGGCTTCCTCCGGCATGGTCTCGGGCACGCGCTTGATGGTGACCTGGGCGCCCGGGACTTCGCGCGCGCCGGCGGCGACGGCCTCGGCCATCTTTTCCACATGGCCGTACATCGAATGATAAAGAACGAGAACCTTGGTCATGGTTGCCTCCTGGGCGGTCTGGGTTGGTGTGGGTTCGCTACAAACCTATATCTTTCCTAAATTGAAACAATACGATCCATGGAATATGATTGTTTCCTATGAGAAACAGTATGGACCATCTCGCCGACCTGGCCGTCTTTGCCCGCGTGGTGGAGCAGGACAGCTTCAGTGGCGCCGCCGAAACGCTCGGCCTGTCGAAATCCGCCGTGTCGAAACAGATCTCGCGGCTGGAGCGGCGGCTCGGCGCCCAACTGCTGCAGCGGACGACACGGAAACTCTCGCTGACCGAAACCGGCCGCATCGTGCTGGAACATGCACAGCGCGTGCTGGTCGAGGCCGAAGCCGCCGAAGCCGCCGTGCAGAACCTGCAGGCG
>JAEYSS010000249.1 GCA_023434425.1 Pseudomonadota bacterium
GGCCGGGGGCAGGACGCCGTAGCCCAGCCGCAAACCGGGGAACAGCACCTTGCTGAAGGTGCCGACATAGAGCACCCGCTCGCCGCCATCGAGCCCCTGCAGGGCCTGCAGCGGCGAACCGCCATAGCGGAACTCGCAGTCGTAATCGTCCTCGACGATCCACAGGCCGCGGGCCCGCGCCTCGGCCAGCAAGGCGAGCCGACGGGCCAGGGGGAGCGTCATGCCGAGCGGAAACTGGTGCGAGGGGGTCAGCATGACCAGCTTGGGTGCCGGCTGCAGCCGGGCCAGCGCGGCCGGGTCGAAGCCCTGGCCATCGACCGGCACCGGATGCAGCCTGGCACCCACACCGGCCAGCGCCTCGCGCAGGCCGACATAACCGGGGTCTTCGACCGCCACGGCGTCGCCTGGATCGAGCAGCAGCCGGCCAATCAGGTCGAGCGCCTGCTGGGCCCCGGAGACGATCACGATGGTCTCCGGCGAACAGGCTACACCCCGGGAATTTGTCAGATAACCTGACAACATTTGGCGCAGTTCGGGCAGGCCCTGGGCCGGGCCGCTGCCCAGCAGCCGGGCCGCGCCGGCGCCTCTCAGGGCTTGGGCGGTCAGCCGCCGCCACAGGTCGAGAGGAAATTCATCCAGCGCCAGTGGCCCGGTCGCGAAGGGTTTGGCCGGAAACTGCCCGGGCGGTGACTCGCCTTCCGCGTGTAGCCGGGCAAAGCGGTCGGAGCGGCGGGACAGGACCGGCTGAGCCGCCGGGCCACTCGCGTCACCGATACCCTCGAAGGGCAGGTCGGCGGCCACGAACAGCCCGGCGCCCCGGCGGGTTTCCAGGTAACCCTCGGCCACCAGGCGCTCGCTCGCCGCCACCACGGTGTTGCGGCCGAGACCGAGATCGGCGGCCAGCGTCCGGCTCGACGGCAGTTGTTCGCCCGGCGACCATTCGCCGGCCAGCACCGCCTTGCGGATGGCGGCATAGAGCTGCTCCTGCAGGCTCGGATCGCCGGCGCCGCGCGCGGGCCGGAACCAGCCGATAAAGCGCCCTGCCGCACGGCGCGCCATCAGATCTCACACTTCAGGTTTACTATATAGTTTAATATATTGTTTTTCTTATATTTTTCCATATTAATATGTGCGATTTTGCGCATCATCGGTGAAATATCGGGACGCCAAGCAACTTCTCGTGTCCATATATAAATCCGGCATAAAGCACTGCAGATATTAAAATATTCAAGATTCCGATATCTGACCACCGAAGCCGCACTTTGCCCTGTAAAACCGCCTGTAGCGGCCAGATCGAGGTTTTCCCCCTAAACCTTTGCCACTGCTGGCCGAATTGTGCTGCGCGCTTGCGATCGATCGAAGCCATCCCATTTACCGCGGTAATCAGGATCGCGCCCGCCAGCAGCCAGTGCGCCACATCCCCGTTGGCGATCATGTGGCTCCCGGCCCAGAGGCTGAAGGCCCAGAGCATCGGATGTCGGGTGATCTTGGTGAAGCCCCGCACCGGCAGGTCTCCCTTCAGCACCATATCCGGGCCGGCCATGGTGGGATTGCTGGCCCGCAGACTGCCGACCAGCAGCAGGACCGCCACCGGCATGACCAGCAGCGGCACCAGGTCCAGCACCGAACCGGCGGGCCACATTTCGACATATGGCGCCTTCCGATAGGTCCAGATCAGGGCGGCCAGCGCCACGGCGCTCAGCACAGAGAACAACCCACGGTAGGCGGGCAGTCCGAGCCGCCCGACCAGGCCCGGCCGCAACGCGCCGGCGACGACGACATGCAGCAGCACCCAGGCGAGTGCCGCCGCTGCCAGGGGTAACAGCCCGGAATCGCTCATGTTCATTCCTCCTCCCGCTCACGCCGGATACCGACGGCGAGTTCCTGGGCAACCGCGGCGGCGCGGCTCAATTCTGACGGCAGCAGCCGGCTTTCGATGTAGCGGCGGTTACTGCCGGCCTCGGTCATGCCGAACTCTTCCGCCAGCCGCAGATAGGCCCAGCCCCGGACCGGGTCCGCCGGCCGCCGCTCGCCGCGGTAGGTCAGGTCGCCCAGCACGAACAGCGCCTCGGGATGGCCCTGCATGGCCGCGCGTTCGAGCCAGCGCTGCGCGGCGACCGGATCCGCCGGACCGCCTTCGCCGGCATCCAGCATGCGGGCGACCTGGAACTGCGCATCCGCATTGCCGGCCGCGGCGCCGATGCCGTACCAGTGCCGGGCGGCCGGCAGATCCGCCTGGATCCCCTCGCCCGCCTCCAGGTAGGCGGCGTATTTATAGGCCGCCGAGGCGTGCCCGTTCTCGGCGGCCCGGCGGAACCAGCCAATCGCCGCCGGCAGATCCTTCCGGGTGCCCTGCCAGCCCAGTTCCTGCCACAGCCCCCAGCGGAACTGCGACGGCGCATAGCCGGCCTCGGCCTGGGCGGCGATCAGCTTCTGCGCCCGTGCCGGATCGGCCGGCCGGCCGCGACCGGTAGCAAGATAGGTGGCGAAATTGTTCACCGCGGCACCATGGCCCTGGGCTGCCGCCTTCTCCCACCAGTCCATCCCAGCTTTCTGGTCGGCCGGCACGCCATCGCCGTTGAACAGCAGGCTGGCCAGCAGATTCTGCGCATCGGCAATGCCGCCCTCGGCCGCACGCTGCAGATAGGGTCGTGCGGCGACGCGGTCGCGCGGACCGCCTTCGGCCTTGAACAGCATCTGCCCGGCGAGCGCGGCAGCGGGCAGATGCCCCATATCGGCGGCGCGGATCGCTTCCTGCCGCGCCTGCGGCAGGTTGGCCAGGCCGTATTGCGGACCACTATGCAGCAGCGCGAGATTGTACCAGCTGCTCGCCTCGCCCTGCGCGGCAGCGGCAGCGAAGGCGGTCGCGGCGCGGCGGGGGTCGCGCGGCGTACCGAAACCGGTCATGTGATAGCGGCCCAGTTCATTGAGCGCCGGGGCCAGATCGCCCGAGGCCGCCCGCTGCGCCATCGCGAAGCCGTGGCCGGCCTGCGCCTCGTCGCGCGCCTCGTAAATCAGGTAGGCGAGATAGGTCTGGGCGAAGGGGTTATCGGCTTCCGCCGCCGCTTCCAGCAGCTGACGGCCGCGTACCGGATCGGCCGGCACGGTCTCGCCTTCGATCAGGAAACGCCCCAGCCGGTAGCGCGCATTGACAGCACCGGCGGCAGCGGCCCGTTCCAGCAGTGCAATGCCCTCTTTCGCGTCGGCCGGGCGGGTCTGCAGGATCAGTTCGGCCAGATTGGCCCAGGCGGTCGGCTCACCCAGGTCGCCTGCACGCCGCAGCGCCCGTTCTGCGCCGGCTGCATCGGGCGGCCCACCGGCACCGACCATCAGCATGTAACCCAGGCTGCCCAGCGCCCGTGCATGATCCTGCCCCGCCGCCCTGGTGAACCAGGCGCGGGCGGCAGCATCGTCGCGCGGCACGCCGAGCGAAAACTGATGGATCACGCCGATCTGATACTGGGCCTCGGCATTGCCCGCTTCCGCCCGCCGCCGCAGCGCAGGCATGTCTTCGACCGGCGCCACGGACGGCGGCGACTGCGGCACGGAATATCGATCGCTCGGCCGCGCGACAGCCTGGGTGGCCAGCAGCATCGCCAGAACAGAAACCGACAGCGCCAGCAAGCGGGCGCGACGTGAAAAACAGGGGAACATGCTCAATGCCTGATGTCGAACAGCGCACGACCCGCCGGGGTAAGCTTGCAGACCAGCCAGTCGGGCTTGATCGGATTTTCAAACCAGGGCTCCGCCCAGCCGGCCTTCACGCAGGATTCGATTGTGTGAGTGCTGATCTGCTGGCCGTGTTCGTCGAACAACGGGAGTTTGCCGCCCGGCTGGCGCAGCCCGCGGCGCAGATAGCGCAATTGCGCGTCCGATGGCCTGCCCTGAGCCATGCGAACGAACCGGCTGTTGTCGGCCATCGCCCCCTCCTGCTCGTCAGCATCCTATGTGATGCGCCGTCCGGCCGGCAATACCGGCCCTGCGACCGGCCCGAACATTTGCGAATAGATCGCATATAGCTTAAAGCAGAGCGAATGACCGACGCTGCTGCCCCATCCCTGCCGTCTGCCCGCCCGCTGCGCCTGCGCAACCGGCAGAGCGCCGCGTGGCTGGCATTCGCCGTGCTGGTCGCACTGGTGATCGCCGCCCCGATCCTGGCCATTTTGATCAACCTCGGCCGCCCGGCACCCGAGGTCTGGCAACATCTGGTCTCCACGGTGTTGCCTGAGATGTTGCGGAATACCGTACTGCTGATGGTGGGTGTCGGGATCGGCGCAATGGTGATCGGCACCGGCTGCGCGTGGCTGGTCACGATGACGGAATTCCCCGGCCGCCGCCTGCTGTCCTGGGCGCTGTTCCTGCCGCTTGCCATGCCAGCCTATGTCAGCGCCTTCGTCTACAGCGACCTGCTGCAGTTCGCCGGACCGGTGCAGACGACGCTGCGCGATATCTTCGGCTGGCAGCGCGGCGACTACTGGTTCCCCGATTTCATGTCGCTGCAGGGCGCCATCGCGCTCTTCATCGTCGGGTTCTACCCTTACGTCTTCATGCTGGCGCGCGCCGCTTTCCTCGACCAGTCGGTCTGCGTGCTGGAAGTTGGGCGTACGCTGGGCCTCGGGCCGTGGACGCGCTTCTGGCGCATTGCGCTGCCGCTGGCACGGCCGATGATCGCCGGCGGCGTGGCGCTGGTGCTGATGGAAACGCTGGCCGATTTCGGCGCCGTCAGCTGGCTCGGCGTGCCCACCTTCACCACCGCGATCTATCGCACCTGGTTCGGTATGGGCGACGTGACGGCCGCCGCACAGCTGGCCGCGGTGCTGCTGATCTTCGTGCTGGCCGCCGTGATGCTGGAACGTGCCAGCCGGCAGGCCAAGCGCTTTCATCATACTTCGGCACGCACACGGCCGCTGCCGCTGCGCCCCTTGCCGACGCTGCAGGCGACGCTGGCGATACTGGCCTGCCTGCTGCCGATCCTGCTCGGCTTCCTGCTGCCGGGCGGCTGGCTGCTGCATCTGGCATGGGTCGGCGGCGACGGCTTGAGTTTCGGCCGGCTTGCGGGCTTTACGGCCAACAGTTTCATCCTCGCCGGCGTCTCTGCGGTTCTGCTGATCGTTGTGGCACTCGGCCTCGCCTACATGCATCGCATCATCAACAGCCGCGCCGCCAGCTGGCTGATCCAGCTTGCGACCATGGGTTACGCCGTGCCGGGCTCGGTGATCGCCATCGGCGTGCTGCTGCCGTTGGCTGCATTCGACCATGCCATCGATCGCTGGACTGAAGGACTGTTCGGCTTTTCGTCCGGACTGCTGCTGAGCGGCACAGTGCTGGCCCTGTTCTATGCCTATCTGGTGCGCTTCCTGGCTGTGGCCTTCAATGCCGTGGATGGCGGGCTGCACCGGATACGGCCAAGCCTTGACCAGGCCGCACGCGTCCTGGGCGAAACGCCGCTGGGGGTCGTGCGCCGGATTCACGCCCCGTTGCTGCGCGGCAGCCTGCTGACCGCCGCCCTGCTGGTTTTTGTGGACGTGCTGAAAGAACTGCCGGCGACCATGATCGTGCGGCCATTCGATTTCGACACCTTGGCCGTCCGTGTTTACCAGCTGGCCAGCGACGAGCGGCTGGCGGAGGCTTCGACCGGCTCCCTGATCATTGTGGCGGTGAGCCTCATTCCCGTAATCTGGCTGCATAGGGTGGTGGCGCGATCTCGTCCGGGCGATTCGGCCTGAGGCGTCAGTCGGCAATCACAATCAGTCCGTATAATTATGGCCTCCGGTCAGGACCGGATGGCGTCAGGGTTTGAGGATCATGACCAATCCAGTAAGCGACATGCTGATGCAGCAGGCAGGCGTCGGTGCCGATCCGGTAGCGACCGCCGTGGCCCTGGCCAATCAGGGCCAGCTCGATACTGCGCAGAAGATGCTGCAGGATGTGCTGAAGCGTGCCCCCAATCACCCCGAAGCCTGGTACAGGCTTGGCCAGATTCACAACAGCCGCAACGAGGTCAAGCAGGCCATCGCGGCCTTCAAGCGCACGGTCGGCATCCTTCCGCAGGCACCCGAAGGCCATGTGCATCTGGGCAATGCCTATCTGCGCCATGGCCGCATCAGCCAGGCGATGCAGGCCTACCGCGATGGACTCAAGATCCATCCCAGACATGGGCTGCTGCACTTCAATCTCGGTGTAGCGCTGAAGCAGTCGGGCGACACGGGAGCGGCGATCGCCAGCTATCATACCGCGCTTGAACTCGATCCCGATTATGCACCCGCTCATTTCAGCCTTGGCAACGCCCTGCGCGAGGGCGGCAGGATTCCGGAAGCCGAAGCCAGCTATCGGCGCGCCATCGAGTTGCAGCCCGATTTTGCCGGCGCGCGCATCAACCTCGCCGGCCTGCTGAGCGCGCGCGAGGATTACGCCGGCGCCCTGGAACAGGGTTTTGCCGCTCTGAAGGTAGATCCCCACAACATCGACGCGCTGCGCAACGTCTCGGTTTCGCTGTACAAGCTCGGCCGCTTTGCCGAGGGCGCGCAGGTTGCACTGCTGGCCCTCAACGTCGCGCCCAAGGACACGATATTCCAGTATCACATGGGTGAGATGCTTTACGGTCTGGTGCGCACCGGCGAGGACGCCAAGGCCCGCGAGCATGCCGCACGCTGGAAGGCTGCCTTCCCGGATGATTCCGTGGCGCAGCATATGGCCTCGGCCGTGCTGGGCGGCCAGGTGCCCGAGCGTGCCGGCGATGCATATGTGCGCGAAACCTTCGACCGGTTTGCCCAGGATTTCGAGAAAGTGCTGGGTGGCCTCGGTTATCGCGTGCCGGAAATTCTCTGTGCCGCCATCAATGAACAGATGGCGGGCCGCACCAGCCTCTCCGTGCTGGATGCCGGCTGCGGCACCGGGCTTTGCGCCCCCTTCCTGCGCCCGGTCGCCAAATCGCTGGTGGGCGTGGATCTGAGCGGCGGCATGCTGGAAAAGGCGCGGGCGCGCAACATCTACGACGCCCTGCATGAAACCGAGCTCGGCGCGTTCCTCGCCCAGACGACCGACCGTTACGACATCTCGGTGGCGGCCGACGTGTTCTGCTACTTCGGTGCACTGACGCCGAGCTTCAGCGCTCTTGCGGCAAAGATGACTCCCAGCGGCGTATTCGGCTTCACGGTGGAGGCCCTGCCGGCAGACGCGCCGACGAGCGAAGGCTACCGCCTTGGTCCCACAGGCCGGTATCAGCATGACGAGGCTTATGTAAAGCAGGCGCTGGAGCAGGCCGGCTTCAGTCTGCTGCGCTTCGACCGCACGCACGGCCGCGAAGAGATGGGCCAGCCGGTACCATGCTTTATGGTACTCGCCCGTCGCGCCTGATCGGATCAGGCCCATGCGCCGGCCGGCGCTGCCGCTCGCTGCGGCCGCCGCACTGGCGCCGGGCTTGCTCAACTTCGCTGTCCTGCCGCCGGAGCGGAGCGCCGTACCGCGCATGACCGTCAGCCAGCAGACACCGGGCCACCACCGCCAGAGGCCGAATTTCATTCCGGAGTCGCCGTTCAAACGCGACATGAACGGCCGCTTCCGCGACGAGATCCAGGAGCTGCGCCGCCGGGTGATGGACATGCATCGCACCGGCCATGAGCCGATCTGCTCGACGCAGATTCTCGGCGAAGCACGCGATCTGATGAACTACACCAACAATGCGGCAGCCGTTCGCGCACGGCTGGATGATCTGCGTGCCACGCTGAATCAGGCGAACCAGGATTATGCCTACGCGCAGTCGGCCGAGGACGGTTCCTGGGGCGGCTGTTACAAGGCCTGGTATCTCCGGCTGGATGCCAGCGTCGATCCGATGAAAGAACTGGTCGAGGCCGGCAGGCGTCCGCCGCATCCGCTACGCTTCTTCGAACCGGTCAATACGCCGGAAAAAATGCGCCACTATCTGGACAGCCTGCTGGTATCCGATGTGAAGGCGACCGGCGTCGACAACCGCAAGGAACTGAACTACGCGATCACCAGCCTGGCGCAGATCCTGTTCAAGCCGAAGGTTGCCGCGCTGTTGCCCGAGGGCACACCGGTGGCCGCGCTGGCCGCCACGCTGCAGGATTTCCTCGACAACACCGCGCAGAATCCGGAAACCGGCTTCTGGGGCGCCTGGTACATGATCGACGGCGAGCTGAAGAAAACCAACGATCTCAGTATTACCTTCCATGCGATCAGCTACCGGCCGGACGACCCGCCGCATATGCGCGAACTGGCCGAGACGCTGTTTGCCATGCGCGCCAGTCGCTATCCCTATGGCTGGCGCGATGAGGGCAAGCAGAACAACCATCATGCCTATGACGTGGCGCGGCTACTGCGTCGCACCTGGCCCTACATGACAGCGGAACAGCAGGCGCGCGCCACCGCCGAACTCACCACTATGGTGGCGCGGTCGCTCAGCGTCTCGATCCGGCCTGACGGCCATTTCGACGACGAACCCTATACCAGCCCGGCCGAGGCGTATTATTTCGGCGTGTCGTTCCTGGATGAAGTCGGTTTCTTCCGGCCCAGCCGCCGGTTCTGGACTCCCCTGGAGACCAGCGACGCCGACTCACTGCGCGCGGCATTTCTGATCCATCTGCAGCAGATGGATCAGCGCAACGCCCTGGTGACGGCGGCGCTGCGCAAGCTGACCGCCGTCGACTGAACGATCCTGCAAAGAAAAGGGCGGGGTTTCCCCCGCCCTTCAGTCGCTCGCGTTGTGCGGCTGTTACTTCCAGCCGGCCCAGTTACTTCCAGCCAGCCCTGTCCATGAGCTTGAGCGCCTCTTCGTTGTTGCGGCCGAAGACGGCGGCATTGATCTGGTCTTCCTTGAACTCGGCCCAGGAGGCGATCACCGGATGCAGCGGCACATTGGCGATCACCGGGAACTCGTAGTTGCCCTTGGCGAAGTAGTTCTGCGCTTCGGCCGAGGCGAGGTATTCAAGGAACTTGATCGCATTCGCCTTGTTCGGCGCATATTTCGCCACGCCGGCGCCACTGATGTTGACGTGGGTACCGCGGTCGGCCTGGTTCGGGAAGATCACGGCGAGATTCGCCACCACGGCCTTGTCCTCGGCCTTGGCGGAATTGGCCAGACGCGCGAAGTAATAGGTGTTCGACACCGCCACGTCGCCCTCGCCCGCCGCCACTGCCTTGATCTGGTCGGTATCGCCGCCCTTGGGCGCGCGTGCCAGGTTGGCGACCACGGCCCTGGCCCAGGTCTCGGTGGCCGGCGCGCCCAGCGTGGCGATCATCGAACCCACCAGCGACTGCATATAGACGTTGGTGGAGGAGCGGATCAGCAGACGACCTTTCCACTTCGCATCGGCGAGATCCTCATAGCGGGCGAGATCACCGGACTTCACCTTGTCCTTATGTACCACGAAGACGCGGGCGCGCTTGGAGAAGCCGAACCAATGGCCGTCGGGCTCGCGCAGATGGGCCGGGATCACCTTTTCCAGCGTGGCGTTCCGGATCGGCTGCAGCAGGCCGTTCTGCTGCGCGCGCCACAGCCGGCCGGCATCCACGGTGATCAGCACGTCGGCCGGACTCTTGTCACCTTCGGCACGCATGCGCTGCAGCAGCTGATCCTCGCCCGCCTCGATGCGGTTGATCTTGATACCGGTCTGCCTGGTGAAACTGGCGTACAGCGCCTCGTCGGTGTCGTAGTGGCGCGAGGAATAGAGATTCACGACCTTGTCCTGCGCGGCGGCGACCTGCGGCAGAATCGCCGTGGCGGCGGCAGCGAAGCCGAGCAGCAGAAGGCGACGGGACAGCGAAGCGGTATCTTTCGAGACGAGGCGCATAAAAATGCTCCCTGAGCAATGCGTTTTCTTTATGCAAATGAATTGCAAGGGCAGAAACTATCACTACCGAGTTGCGAATGCAACGCAGAGTAAAAAACATATAGATTCATCCGTGCCTGGCTGAATAAGCGCCGCCACGCCGTCTCGGGCAAAAAAAAGCCTGCGTTTATCGAGAGAAGCGGCCGTCAGGAGCCAAGGCTGCCGATGAAGCCGACAAGGGCCTTGAGCGTTGCGGCGGGCTGGTCGCGCTGCGGCGAATGACCGCAGACGGGGATCAGCAGGACGTCGGCCCCTGCCCGTTCCTTGATGCTGTCGACCTGGGCGACGGAGCCGTATTCGTCGTCCTCCCCCTGGATCGCCAGCACCGGCACGGTGATCCGGTCGACATAGGCTTCGATATTCCAGTGCTGGAAGTCCGGATTGAGCCAGGAGTCGCACCAGCCGCGGAAGGCGCAGTCGACATTGTCGCCATGGTATTTCGCCAGCCGTGCCTTCAGGTCGCCCCCGGTATAGGCCTTGTCGGCGGCGCGGATCGAGCGGACCGAAACCTCTTCGCAGAAGACATGCGGCGCCATGACTGCGACGCCCAGCAGGCCTTCGCGCACTGAAATAGCTTTTGGCGCGCCGGCGTAGATCAGCGCGATCGAGGCGCCGTCGGAATGCCCGATCAGGATATGCGACTGGATGCCAAGCGCCGCCAGCAGATCGGGCAGACCGGCCTCGCCCTCGTCGTGCATGTAGGTAACAGGCCGCGGCAATGCGCAGGGCGACGAGCCGCCATAGCCGATGCGGCTGTAGACCAGCGCCGGCAGTCCGGTCGCCTGCGCCACCTGGTCGGGGAAATCCTTCCACAGCGCGACGCAGCCGAGGCCTTCATGCAGGAAGACCAGCACCGGCAGCGCGGTATCCCGCAGCCCGGATCCTCCAGCCCAGCGGTATTCGATGCGGCCGGCCGATGTGTCGATATGCTGCAGAGCCGCCGCCATATCCGAACGGTCAGGCCCGGTCGCGCAGCTTAAAACGCTGGATCTTGCCGGTCGCGGTCTTGGGCAGCTCGTCCACCACCTCGATCCAGCGCGGATACTTGTACGGCGCCAGGCGCTCCTTCACGAAAGCCTTCAGCTCCTCATCCAGCGCCGCATCGGCGCCGATGCCGGGTTTCAGCACGACGTAGGCCTTGGGTTTGATCAGGTCGTCGGTATCGGCATGCGCCACCACCGCGACCTCCAGCACCTTGGGATGCCCCTGCAGCGCGGACTCGACCTCGAACGGCGAAACCCAGATGCCGCTGACCTTCAGCATGTCGTCGCTGCGGCCGGCATAGACGAAATAGCCGTCGTTGGTGCGCAGGTATTTGTCGCCCGTGCGTGTCCAGGGCCCGTGGAAGGTCGCCAGACTCTTGGCGCGATTGTTCCAGTAGGCCACGGCGCAGCTCGGGCCGCTGACCAGCAGTTCGCCGATACTGCCCTGTTCCACGTCCTTGCCATGCTCATCGACGATGCGCAGCTCATAGCCGGGAACAGCAGTGCCGGTGGTGCCGTAGCGCACGTCGCCCGGCCGGTTGGAGAGGAAGATATGCAGCATCTCGGTCGAGCCGATGCCGTCGAGAATTTCGACGCCGAAAACCTTTTCCCAGCGCTTGCCGATATCCTCGGGCAGCGCCTCGCCGGCCGACACGCAGCGGCGCAGTTTCGCCGATCCGCTCTCTTTCGTGATCGTCTGGTCGGCGAGAATGCCGGCATACAATGTCGGGACGCCGTAGAAGATCGTGGCCTGGTGTTCCTTCAGCCGCTTCATCACCGCAGCGGGCGTCGGCCGTTCGGCCATCAGCACGCTGGTGGCGCCGACATGCAGCGGAAAGGTCATGGCATTGCCCATGCCATAGGCGAAGAACAGTTTCGCCGCGGAGAAAACGACGTCGTCCTCACGGATACCCAGCACCTCTTCCGCATAGAGCACGCAGGTATGCACGATGTCGCTGTGCAGATGCATGGTGCCCTTGGGCGAGCCGGTCGAGCCCGACGAATAGAGCCAGAAGCCGATATCGTCCGGCGTGGTCGCGGCCGGCTCGAGCTGGTCGGACTGCTCTTCCAGCAATTTGGCCAGCGGCATCACCGTCGGCGGCACCTGACCCGAGATCAGGACTTTCTCCAGACAGGGCTGGCCGGAAATGATCGGGCGGAAGCGCTCCATCAGCGCGTCCGACACGCAGAGCACGACGGCGCGGCTGTCGCGCAGCATGAAGTCGTAATCCGGCGTGGTCAGCAGCGTGTTGACCGGCACCGGAATGGCGCCGATTTTCATCGCACCCCAGAACATCGCCGGGAAGTCGATGCTGTCCAGCAGCGCCAGCAGCACGCGCTGCTCGGGCTTCACGCCCTGCGCCTTCAGCAGGTTGCCGGCGCGGTTCACCCGTGCGGCAAGCTCGGCATAGGTGTAGCTGCCCTTGTCGTCGATGAAGGCGGTCTTGGCCCCGCGCCCCTCCGCGATATGGCGGTCGATGAAATGCGTCGCGGCGTTATACCGCCGCGGCAGCTCCAGAAAGCGCGGCATGGAATCCTCCCGGGGATGTTCTGTCTTATTGTTTATGCCGCCCGCTGTGAAAGCAGGCAGTTACGCAGCCTTGGCCAGCGGCGCGACCTGCTCGGCCCATTCCAGCGCCCAGGCCACGCCATCGTCTTCCGGCAGCGTTCCGCCCGAGGCGTTATGCTGCATGCGGTCGCCGATCATCGTGGCCTTCAGGCTGCGCAACGCATCCTCGAACTGCTTGCCGCCGTGATTGAAGGTGTCCTGGTAGGTCGTGTCGCCGAGGCCGATCACGCCGACATACTTGCCGCTCAGATCCGGACGCACGGCCAGCAGATCGGCGATGAAATCGCGGGCATTGTCGGGAACATCACCCTGGCCATAGGTGGAGGTGACGATCAGAAAGGCGCCCGGACGCTGAAATACATCCGCCTTCAGGTTGTCCATCAGCAGGATCTCGACGCCATGGCCCTTGGCTTCCAGCGCCTTCTTCACATCGCCCGCCACCAGCTCGGCCGTGCCGGTCATGGTGCCGACCAGAATGGATACCTGCATGAACAGCTCCTCAACGCTTTAGTGGCAACGCCTGAATGGTAGTGAGCCCGAACTATAACGCATCATCTGCTGGCGCTCCAGAGGAAATTGCACTATAATGCACTGCATGAGCGAAACCCGGGACAAAACCGCCCCCGAAGATACCGTCTTCCTGCAGACGGTAGGTGAACGCGTTCGAAACGCCCGCGCCCGCCGCGGCATGAGCCGCAAGATTCTGGCGAAGGATTCCGGCGTTTCCGAACGCTACCTGGCGCAGCTGGAAGGCGGCGCCGGCAATATCTCGATCCTGCTGTTGCGCCAGATCGCCCGCGCCATGGATCTGCCGATTACCGATTTCCTCGGCGACCGCGCGCCGCTGGGAGTCGACCAGGCTTTGCTGCTGCGCCAGATCGAGGATCTGTCGCCGGAGCAGCTGCAGGAACTGCAGGGTTTCGTGCGCGACCGTTTCGGGGTTGCACCCGGCGTGAAGCGGCATATCGCGCTGATCGGCCTGCGCGGTGCCGGCAAGACCACGCTGGGGCAGTTGCTGGCACAGGCCTTCGGTCTGCAATTCATCGAAATGGCCAAGGAAATCGAGATCGAAGCCGGCCTGTCCCTGAACGAGATTTTCGACCTCTACGGTCAGGCGGCCTATCGCCGTTTCGAGCGGCGCGCGCTGGAGCGCGTGACCGCCGATCCCGCCCCCAAGGTGATCGCCACCGGCGGCAGCCTGCCCTCGGAGCCTCAAGCTTACGCGCATCTGCTGACGCATTGCTTCACCATCTGGCTGAAGGCCTCGCCCGAGGAACATATGAGCCGCGTCGTCGCCCAGGGTGACATGCGGCCGATCACCGGCCAGTCGGAAGCCATGGCCGACCTCAAGCGGATTCTGGCGCAGCGCGAGGCGCTCTATACGCGCGCCGACATGAGCTTCGACACGGCCGGCAAGGCCGTGACACAGGCGGCCGCCGATCTGGCCGCGGCGCTGCGCGCCCACCCGGCCTGGCTCGCCCGCGAGGCCGCGGAATAGCTGCAAGATAATTCTTGCATCGACCCGAAACTGCATTATATTGCACGTTCCAGTTTCAGGGAGGATTGCCCCAAATGGCCGAACAGAACAACGGCACGCAGCATGCGCCGGTGGATTTCCGCACCGAGCCAAGCCAGTACAAGCACTGGAAGCTGAGCCTCGACGGCGCCGTCGCCACACTGGCGATGGATGTGCGCGAAGACGGCGGCCTGCGCCCCGGCTATGAACTGAAGCTTAATTCCTACGATCTCGGCGTCGATATCGAACTGCACGATGCCGTGCAGCGCCTGCGCTTCGAGCATCCGGAAGTGAAGTCGGTGATCCTCACCTCGGGCAAGGAGCGCATCTTCTGCGCCGGCGCCAATATCCGCATGCTCAACCAGTCGGCACATGGCTGGAAGGTGAACTTCTGCAAATTCACCAACGAGACCCGCAACGGCATCGAAGATGCGACAACTGAGTCGAAGCAGACCTATATCGCCGCCGTGAACGGCCCCTGCGCCGGCGGCGGCTATGAACTGGCACTCGCCGCCGACTACATCCTGATGGCCGACGACGGCAACACCAGCGTGTCACTGCCGGAAGTGCCGCTGCTGGCCGTGCTGCCGGGGACCGGCGGCCTTACCCGCCTGGTCGACAAGCGCATGGTGCGCCGCGACCGCGCCGATTTCTTCTGCACCATAGAGGAAGGCATCAAGGGCAAGCGTGCCGTCGACTGGCGCCTGGTCGACGAGGTCGTGCCGCGCACCAGGCTGGCGGATGCGATGCGTGAAACCGCGCTGAAATTCGCCGCCAAGTCGGACCGCCCGGCAGACGCCAAGGGCGTCGCGCTGTCGAAGCTGGATCGCAAGATCGACGGCGACAGGATCAGCTACAGCCATGTCGAGGCCAAGCTGGACCGCGCCAAGGGCATCGCCGAGATCACCGTGCACGGTCCGAAGGAGGCTCCGCCCTCTTCCGCCGAGGCCATTCAGGCGCAGGGTGACAAATTCTGGTCGCTGGCACTGGCCCGCGAGCTGGACGATCTGATCCTGCATCTGCGCACCAACGAAGAGACCACCGGCATGTGGGTGTTCCGCACCGAGGGCGATGCCGATCTGGTGGCGGCTTACGATGAAGTGCTCGAGCGCTACAAGACCAACTGGCTGGTACGCGAAATCCGCCTGTTCCTCAAGCGCGTGTTCAAGCGCATCGACGTGTCGTCGCGTTCGACCTTTGCGCTGATCGAACCGGGCTCCTGTTTCACGGGCACGCTGCTTGAATTGGTGGTGGCGTCTGACCGCTCATATATGCTCGACGGCCAGATGGAAGGCGACAACCGGCCGCCGGCCACCGTGCGCATGACGCCGATGAATTTCGGCGCCTATCCGATGGGCAATGGGCTCAGCCGCATCGCCAGCCGTAACCTCGACAATCCAGCCCGCGTCGATGAACTGAAGAAGCTGGTCGGCAACGATCTGGATGCCGAAGCCGCCGACGAGGCCGGCCTCGTCACCTTCACACCCGACGATATCGACTGGGAAGACGAAGTGCGCATCGCCATCGAGGAGCGCGCCGCCTTCTCGCCCGATGCCCTCACCGGCATGGAAGCCTCGCTCCGCTTCGGCGGTCCCGAGACGATGGAAACGAAAATCTTCGGTCGACTGACCGCGTGGCAGAACTGGATTTTCCAGCGTCCCAACGCCGTCGGCGACCAGGGTGCGCTCAAGCTTTACGGCACCGGCCAGCGCGCCGGCTACGACCGCAAGCGCGTGTAAGACAGGGAGACCGACGATGGCTATCGACTACAACTCTCTCATTCCCAACAACGTCAATCTCTCCGACAACCGCCGCCTGCAGCGCGCGCTGGAAGAATGGCAGCCAAAATTCCTCGACTGGTGGGGCGATATGGGCCCGGCCGGTTTCCAGGCACGCGAGGCCTATCTGCGCACGGCGATCAGCGTGGACAGCCAGGGCTGGGCGCATTTCGATTATGTAAAGATGCCGGACTATCGCTGGGGTATTTTCCTCGCCGAGCCGGAAGCCGAGCGCAAGGTCAATTTTGGCGATCACAAGGGCGAAGCCGCCTGGCAGGAAGTGCCCGGCGAATATCGCGGCGTGCTGCGTCGCCTGATCGTCACCCAGGGCGACACCGAACCCGCTTCCGTCGAGCAGCAACGCCTGCTTGGCCAGACCTGCCCGTCGCTCTATGACATGCGCAACCTGTTCCAGGTCAACGTGGAAGAAGGCCGCCATCTCTGGGCCATGGTCTATCTGCTGGATGCCTATTTCGGCCGCGACGGCCGCGAGGAAGCCGAGGCGCTGCTGCAGCGCCGCTCGGGCGACGATGACAAGCCGCGCATCCTCGGCGCCTTCAACGAGGCGACGCCGGACTGGCTCAGCTTCTTCATGTTCACTTTCTTCACCGACCGCGACGGCAAGTTCCAGCTGGCCTCGCTGGCCGAGAGCGGCTTCGATCCGCTGTCGCGCACCTGCCGTTTCATGCTGACCGAAGAAGCGCATCATATGTTCGTCGGCGAAACCGGCATCAGCCGCGTGATCCAGCGCACCTGCGAAGTCATGCGCGACTTCAAGACCGACGATGTGCGCAAGCATGGCGTGGTCGACCTTCCAACGCTGCAGAAGTATCTCAACTTCCACTTCTCGGTATCGGTCGACCTGTTCGGTTCGGAAATCTCCACCAATGCCGCCAACTACTACACCATGGGCATCAAGGGCCGCTTCGATGAGACCCGCATCGGTGACGACCACAAACTGACCGATGCGGCGTACAAGGTGCTGGAAGCGCATGGCGACGGTTTCCGCGAAACCGAGGCTTCGGCCCTCACCGCGCTGAACGAGCGCCTGCGCGACGATTATGTGGCCGACTGTGCCCGCGGCGTGATGCGCTGGAACCAGGTCATCAAGCGCCATGGCATCGACTTCGAACTGAAACTGCCGCATCGCGCATTCCACCGCCAGATCGGCCAGTTCTCGGAACTGAAGGTGAGCCCGGAAGGCAAGATTTTAAGCCAGGCCGAATGGGACGCACGGCATCACGACTGGCTGCCGACCGAGGAAGACCGCCTTTACGTCATCAGCCTGATGAAGCCGGTGACCGAAATCGGCAAATTTGCCAACTGGATTGCGCCGCCGGCCCGCGGCATCAACAACCAGCCAGTCGATTTCGAATACGTCCGGCCGTAAGACTTTTTTATTTCGTCATTCCCGCGAAAGCGGGAATCCCGTTTTGCCTGCGGCAACAAGAAAAATGGGCCCCGGGTCAAGCCGGGGGGGTGATGTAAAGAGAGATACCTCCCCAAGGCAGTGGGGCGTCCGGGACCATCCTGACGCCCCTTCTTTTTTGGGGCCGGCCTTCGTATGATCCGGCGCCATGACCGATTCACCTGCCGCATATAATCCGGACCAACCGTTTTCCTGCCCCCGCATCGTGCAGTGGGGCGAATGCGATCCCGCTGGCATGGTCTACACCACGCAGTTCCTCGACTACGTCATGGAAACGCTGGAGGCCTTCTGGCGCGATGTGATCGGCTTCAGCTTCCTGCGCCTGCACAAGGAACTGGGCTACGGCTCGCCCACCGTCAGCACCAAGCTTGATTTCCAGCGCGCCCTGAAAGGCGGCGACCCCTTCACGGTCGAGTTGCGAGTCGAGAAGCTGAGCCGCTCGACCATCACCTACGATTTCAAGGGGCGGAACGCGGCTGGCGAGGTCTGCTTCACCGCCACGCATATCTCCTGCATCGTCGATGAAAAGATACTCAAGTCGGTGGAGATCCCGGAGCGTATCCGCACCCCCATCGAAGCCTATCGCCAGGCAACCGCAGCCTAGTCACGGAACCCGCAGCATGACCGACAGCCACGGCTATACCAAATTCTTTCCCGTATCCTGGGAGGAGCTGCATCGTCACTGCAAGGCGCTGGCCTGGCGCCTGCTCGACAATGGCACGCATTACAAGGGCGTGGTGGCAATCACCCGCGGCGGCATGGTGCCGGCCGCCATCGTGGCCCGAGAGCTGAATGTGCGGGTGATCGAGACGATCTCCTGCTCGACCTATAACGAGCTGGAGCGCGGCACCAAGGTGAATGTGCTGAAAGACGCCACCGCCGCGATGCCCGACCAGGGCGAAGGCTGGCTCATCATCGACGATCTGGTCGATACCGGCATTACGGCAAAGGCGGTGCGCCAGCTGCTGCCCAGGGCCCATTTCGCCACCATCTACGCCAAGCCTTCGGGCCGGCCGATGGTCGACAGCTACATCACCGAGGTCAGCCAGGATACCTGGATCCTGTTCCCCTGGGATATGGAAGCGGTGATGTCGAAGCCCATCGTGGAATTGCGCAGGCAGCCGTAAGAAAACAATCGTCATACCCGCGAAAGCGGGACTCAAGCAGCAGCAAACTGGATACTCGCTCTCGCGGGTATGACGAGTATAATTTTCGTTACTCTTTCTTCCCCGTCGTCATCGCCCAGGCGACCGTATCGCGCAGGATCTTGCCCAGCGCGTCGTCGAAGGCTTCCACCACATTGAGAATGGCAGCCGACTTTGCCGTTGCACGCCGCTCGAAAGTCGCCGAAGCGACGATCTGCTGGCGCGGCTGGGCAATCAGTTTCACCTGCAGCACCACGATCACCTCCGGCGCCGTCTGGCCGTCTCTCAGCACGGCCTGGAATTCGCGCAGGTCGCTTTTCAGATTGAAATCCGAGCGCAGGCCTACCGACTGCCGCCCGACCGCAACGATCCTGCCTGTGTTCTCGAAACTCTCGACCAGAAGGGTTTGCACCATGCGCGGCGCCCGCTCGGCCCAGCGCGCCTCGGCGTAATACTTCACTTCATAGGGATTCGTGTAGATCGCGATCTTGTGGCTGTCGAGGCCGCCGGCCGCATAAGGCTCTTCCACCACCAGCTGCCAGTCGACGCGCGGCAGGCTGTCAGGGAAAGTCGTCTTGGGCGACAGATTGTAGATGTTCGACGGCGGCGCCTGCGGGATCAGGCCGCCGCAGGCCGACAAGGGCAAAGCGGCCGCTGCCAGCAGCAGGCTGCGTCTGGTGGTGTTGCTCATCGACGTCCACTCCCCCCTTCATTGCGATATTCGGCATCGCGGTTGCCGAACAGCACGGCGCTTGGATTGTCTTCCAGCCGCTGCGCCACGCGCGCCAGACTGGCGACCAGGATGCGGGTTTCCGCCATCAGGCGGCGGAATTCGCCGAAGCCGTCGGTCGTCATGGCATTCACCGGCACACGGTTCTCCTCGATCACCACGTTAAGCGCCGCCAGCAGTTCGTTCAGTTGCGCCATTGCTTTGCGCGCATCCTGCGCCGCCGCCGCACCATCGCCCTGCAGTATCTGGTTGGCATTGCGTAGCGTGCCCTCGGCCTGATCCATCACGCGATCCAGCTTGGTGGCGATCTGCTCGGCCGCCGCCGCCGCCTTGGCGATGTCGGTGCTGGTCTTGGAGAAGCTGTCGACCGCGCCGGCAATCGCATCCTGGCGCTGCACCAGCGTCTGCGACAGCGAACGCAGATCGGCGATGAAGCCGCCGAGATTTGCCAGATTCTCATCGCTCAGCACCTGCGCCGCGCGGGTGACCAGGTCGGGCGCCGCTTCGAACAATGCCTCGATCGCCGACGGGCGAGAACGGATGGTCGGGTATTTCGACATGTCGCGGCCCGAGACCACGGGCAGGATCGCGGCTTCGCGCGTACCAGGGGAAATCTGCACGAAGGAAACGCCGGTGATGCCCTGGAGCTGCAACGTCGCTTCGGAGTCCGCCCGGATCGGCGTGTCGCCGGAAACCTCGGCGATCACACGGACGCGACTGGTGTCTTCGCGGTCGATCAGGATCTGCGACACGCTGCCGACCTTGATGCCGTTGAAGCGTACATCGCCACCAACACCCAGACCCGCCACCGAGCCGCTGAAATAGATGTTGTAGCGGGCAACTTCGCGGTCGACCTCGGTCTTCGCCAGCCAGAGCACGAAGGCCACGATGAGCACCAGGAAGGCCAGCATGAAGCTGCCGATCAGCAGATGATGCGCCCGCGTTTCCATCCTACATCCTCTCTTCCAGCGTCGCCGTGATGGCGGCGGCCCGGGCCCGCGGCCCATGGAAATATTCGACCAGCCAGGGATGCTGCGCCTTCAGCATGACATCCATCGGCCCGGTCAGCAGCACCTTCTTCTCGGCCAGCACGGCGATCCGGTCGCAGATGGCATGCAGCGAGTCGAGATCGTGCGTCACCATGAAGACGGTCAGTCCCAGCGCGCGTTGCAGGTCGCGCACCAGCTGATCGAAGGCCGCGGCACCGATGGGATCCAGCCCGGCGGTCGGCTCGTCGAAGAACACCACTTCCGGATCCAGTGCCAGGGCGCGTGCCAGCCCGGACCGCTTGCGCATACCGCCCGACAATTCGGCCGGATATTTCGAACCGGCGTCGGCCGGCAGCCCAACCATATGCAGCTTCGCCGCCACGATCTCGTCCAGCAGGTCCTGCGGCAGGTCGTAGAATTCCTTCAGCGGCACCTGGATATTCTGTGCCACCGTCAGCGAGGAAAACAGCGCGCCATCCTGGAACAGCACGCCAAAACGTTGCCGCACCGCGCGCAGCTCTTCGGGGCTGCCGTTGACCATATCGGTTCCGAGCAGGCGGACGCTGCCGGTCACCGGGTGATTCAGGCCGATGATGGTGCGCAGCAGGACCGACTTACCGGTACCCGAGCCGCCGACCACACCCAGCACCTCACCGCGATAAACATCGAGATCGAGATCCTGATGGACGACATTGTCATCGAAGCGGTTGACCAGGCCGCGCACACTGATCACGACCTCCCGCTGTCCGTTCTGCCCGGCTGTGTTCGCGCCTGCCATGTTCAGATTTCCAGCAGGTTGAACATGATCGAGAACAGCGCATCGAAGACGATGACAAGGAAGATCGACTGCACCACCGAACGCGTGGTCAACCGGCCGACACTCTCGGCGTCCCGCTTCACCCGCAAGCCTTCATAGCAGCCAACCAGCGCGATCAGCGCGGCAAAGACCGGTGCCTTGATAATACCTACGAAGAAGGTGCGCAGCGCCACGGCATCATGCAGCCGATGGAAAAACATCTCCGGGTTGATGCCAAGCGTACTCCAGGCCATGAGCGCGCCACCCGCCAGTCCCATGACATCGGCGAAGAAGGTCAGCACCGGCAGGGTGAGGATCAGTGCAAACATGCGTGGCAGCACCAGCACGACCACGGGATCCAGCCCGAGGGTTTGCATGGCAGCGACTTCCTCATTCACCTTCATGGTGCCGATCTGCGCCGTGAAGGCACTGCCCGACCGGCCGGCGATCAGGATCGCCGTAAGCAGCACGCCGAGTTCGCGCAGCACGGAGATGCCGATCAGGTCGACAACAAAAAGCTCGGCGCCGAATTTCTGCAACTGGCTGGCGCCCTGGTAAGCCATGACCATGCCAATGAGAAATGACAGCAAGCCCACGATGGGCAGCGCCTTGAGCCCGGTCTCCTCCATATGATGCACCATGGAGGTGAAACGCATCTGCCCGGGTCGGAAAGCGGTCAGGAACGCCGTTTCGGTTACCTCGCCGATGAAAGCAGTGAAGCGACGCGCCTCGCGCGCAAAGAACATGGTGAGCCAACCGAGATGTCGCACGAAGCCGGCAAAGCCGCCGTCGATTTTGGGCCAGACCGTGATCGCCTCGCCGCAACCGCGCGCATAGTCGAACAATGCGCGATGCTCGTGCCGTGGGTTGGGCCATTCGACGGAAAAGCCCTGATCCTCGAGCTGGCGATACAGGCGCGCGAGCAGCAATGCCCCGGCGGTGTCGAGCCGGTTGAGGCTTTCCGTTTCGAGCCGCGCCCGCTGCTCGCCGCCATCGCGCAGATGGTCGCGCAGCAGCCCGGCCGTCGCCAGCCCGCCCAGCCGCGCGAGCAGCCCGCTGGCATGCGCCAGGGTCCAGTCGCCCGTCAGGCTGAGCCGCAAGGCGCGCCCGTCCCGTCCTGCCTGCAGCTTTCCGTCGACCATGCGCCCCCGAACGCAAAAGAAGAAGCCTTGCCGAACAGTTAGCAGAAATGACAGTCTCAGAAAACCGATGCCCGATGACAGGGTGGTCAGACCCGCCCCGGCCGGGCATCATCCGAGGGGAAACCATGCCGCGCTTTGCCGCCAACCTGAGCTTCCTGTTCCAGGACGAGCCCTTCCTCGACCGTTTCGCCGCCGCCGCCGACCAGGGCTTCCAGGCGGTCGAATTCATGTTCCCCTACGACCATTCTGCCGCCGCGGTGGCGTCGGCCGTACGGGCGTCCGGTGTGCAGGTGGTGCTGTTCAATACCCCGGCCGGCGACTGGGCCAGGGGCGAGCGCGGACTGGCCGCCCTGCCCAGCCGGCGCCAGGATTTCCGCGCTGCCATGGCACGGACCTTCGAATATGCCGAGGCCTATGATTGCCCGCGCATCCATGTGGTGGCCGGCATGCAGCCTGCCGGCGCAGACCGCCGCGCCATGGAAGCCTGCTTCATGGACAACCTGGCCTGGGCGGCCGAGCAGGCCGCGGGACTGGGCCGCATGCTGATGCTGGAACCGCTGAACCAGCGCGACAACCCGGGCTTTTTCCTCAGCGATTTCGATTTCGCGGAGAAGGTGATCGCCGATATCGGCGCGCCCAACCTTCGTCTGCAGTTCGACGTCTACCACGCGCAAATCACCCATGGCGACCTCACGAAGCGCATAGAGCGGCAGATGCCATGGATCGGCCATGTGCAGATCGCCAACCCGCCCGACCGCCGCGAACCGGGCAATGGCGAGATCGACTACCGCTGGATTTTCGACACCTTCGACCGGCTGGGTTATGACGGCTGGATCGGTTGCGAATACCGTCCGTCGGGCAGCACGGTGGAAAGTCTCGGCTGGATCAGGGACTACGGCGTCGTGCCGCCGAAGCAGCCTGCCAGTCCATAAGGCCAGTTAGTCCATAAGACTGGGCAGCCAGAGCGCAATCGCCGGAAATCCGATCAGCAGGGCGACGCGGACCAGATCGGCGAGTACAAAGGGCAGGATGCCGCGGACCACGGTTTCCAGTTTCACCCTGCCGACACCCTGAATCACGAACAGGTTCATGCCGACCGGCGGCACGATCATGCCAATCTCGATGATGGTGACCATGTAGATGCCGAACCAGATCGGATCGATGCCGAGCGCCTGCACCAGCGGAAACACGAAAGGCAGCGTCAGCAGCATCATCGCCAGATCATCCATCAATGCCCCGAGGATGACGTAGAATCCGGTCAGCAGAATCAGGAAAACCACCGGACTGGGATTCAATGCCTGGATCTGCTGCACCACGAATTGGGGCGCACTGGTAACTTCGAGGAAGAAGTTGAACAGGCCCGCGCCGATCAGGATCAGGAAAATCATGGCACTGGTCGCCGCACTTTCGCGCAGGGAATCGCGAAAACGGCTGAGCGTCATTGCCCGGCTGAGCAGCGCGAACAGCAACGCGCCAACCGCACCCACCGAGGCAGCTTCATTGGGCGAGAATACGCCAACGAACATGCCCCCGATCACGATGGCGAACAGCAGAAATACCGGCCAGACCGTTTTTAGCGTCCGGCGGCGCTGCGGCCAGGACATCCGCTCGCCGGCCGGACCTATGCCAGGTCTGAGCCGCGTGGCGACTGTAATTGCCAGCATGTAGAGCGCGGTGCCAAGCAGGCCCGGCAGCAGTGCGGCGACATAGAGCTTGCCGAGCGACTGTTCCGTGAGCAACGCGTAGATGAGCAGGATGATCGAGGGCGGGATCAGAATGCCCAGCGTGCCACCGGCCGCAATGGTGGCGCTGGCCAGGCTGTCGGCATAGCCGCGTCGGCGCATTTCAGGCAGCGCCACGCGGCACATGGTGGCGGCCGTGGCAATGGCCGAGCCGCAGATCGAGCCGAAAGCCGCGCAGGCCCCGATGGTGGCCAGCGCCAAACCGCCGCGATAATGGCCGAGGAAGGCGTAGGCTGCGTCGTATAATTGACGGGAGAGTCCGGCATAGGTCGCAAAGACGCCCATCATCACGAACAAGGGCACGGTGGACAGGCTGTAGGGGATCACCGACTCAAACGGCGACGAGCCCATCATATAGGCCAA
>JAEYSS010000260.1 GCA_023434425.1 Pseudomonadota bacterium
ATGGAAAACGTGATCACCGCGATGAAGGCGCCGATCATGTAGATTTCGCCATGGGCGAAATTGATCATTCCGATAATGCCGTAGACCATCGTGTAGCCGATGGCGATCAGCGCATAGACCGCACCCAGCGTCAGGCCATTGATCAACTGTTGTAAGAAATATTCCAAATATCCCCCGATCAGCCGTTCGACTGGTCCGCGCGCTTGTTCAGCACATAGCGGAGTTTTTGTACCGCGAGCCGGCCGAGTTCGTGACGCGACAGGCGCGGATCGCCCACCATCGACACTTCCCTGCCCGTCTCCGGGTCAATCGCGATTACCTGCAACGCCGTGCCGATGCGGCGAAACTCGACGATCGCTTCCCAGTCCCCGTCATCGCTCCCTGTCGCGTCTGACATGAATCGTCTGTACATTTAATTGTCACTATCCTCAAGACTTACCAGAGTTTTTGCACAAGTCCGGACGTCATGCTGCGTGACCGGCAACTTGAGGGAAATTTAATTGCCGCATGAGAGGCCCACTTGCCGTTTTCCGAATAGTATTTTATATATGAAATAATTTCCGTTGAGGCTACCAATGCAGATTCTCAATCCGGCCGAGTGGGACAAGCCAAAAGGCTATGCGAACGGCATCGCTGTCGAAGGCCGCCAGATTTTCCTGGCAGGCCAGATCGGCTGGAATGCCCAGGCGCAGTTCGAAAGCGACGACCTCGTCGAGCAGACGCGTCAGGCGCTCCGCAATATCGTTCGTATACTGGCGGAAGCCGGTGCTCGCCCCGAGCATATCGTGCGACTGACATGGTATGTCGTCGACAAGCGCGACTACATGGCGCGCAATGCCGATCTCGGAAAAGTATATCGCGAGATCCTTGGCCGGCATTTCCCGGCGATGACTCTGGTACAGGTGGCTTCCCTACTGGAGAATCGCGCCAAGGTCGAGATCGAGGCCACCGCGGTCATTCCGGTGGCGCCCTGAAATTTTGTCACAAGTAAATCACGGATTCCGCGCCATTCAGAGCCGGAACTGCGCATAGCCATTTACGTTTGGTTTACGAACTCCGCGACCAGTCGGCGTTCATCTCAGACGGAGGTTGACATGCGCGAACTCATACTGATCCTTGGGGCAGCCTGCATCGCGAGCCTGCCTTTTGTCGCCTTCAGCGGATGGCTGCAGACCAGCCCGCGCCAACCCGGCGTGACAATGTGGGCTGAAGATTTGCGCCAGGCCGGCACGAGCTACAGCATGCCCGCTTTGCCCAAGCCGATACCGGTCAGCGCCAGCAGCGAGCGCAAATGATGTTCCGGGCAACTGGCATTGCTGCAACTCTGTTCTGGGCGACCGCTGCCGTCGCACAGGTACCAGCGCCAAAAGAAGAAGTGCCTGCGCCGCGCCAGCCTCGCGCTGCTGTACCGGGTCCGAATGCCGAGCCTGGTATCCCGGCAGGCGTGATCGGCAAGGAGCCGGACTTTTCGATCCAGGAGCACATGCCCGAAGCAAGCCATGACCAAGTCGCGGTCATCGGCGCCGAGCTGACCAGCGAAACCGGCGAAGCGATCGGCAAGGTCGAAAATGTTCTGCTTGATCAGCAGGGCAACGCGCTGGCGCTTATCGTGGGCGTAAACAAGATATTCGGCCTCGCCCGCGACCATATCGAGGTTCCGTGGGACAAGGTGCGTTTCGAGCGCAAGGATGCCGGCGTCAGCTTCGTGACGCCTCTCGATCGCGACCAGCTGGGCGATCTGACAAAGTTCAGCCCACCCAAACGTAACCCGGGCTGAAGAGCGTCAGTTCAGCTCCCGGATCATGCGGATGATCGCTGAATAATCCAGCGGACCGTTGCCGTTGCCGACATACTCCGCATAGAGCGCGGTCGCCTCCGCGCCCAGCGGCGTCTGAACTTTCGCGGCGCGCGCCGCTTCCTGCGACAGTTTCAGATCCTTCAGCATCAACTCTGCCGCAAAGCCAGGCTTGTAGTCGCGATTGGCCGCTGAGGTCGGCACCGGGCCCGGTACCGGGCAATGGTTCAGCAGTGCCCAGCAGGAACCTGACGAGCTGCCGACGATGTCGAACATCGCCTGGGCCGAAAGGCCGAGCTTCTCGGCCATGACGAAGGCCTCCGAGATACCGATCATGGTGATGCCCAGCACCATGTTATTGCAGACTTTGGCGGCCTGACCGTTGCCGGCGCCGCCGGCATGCACGATCTTCTTGCCCATCGCTTCGAGGATTGGCTTGGCCTTGGCAAAGGCTGCATCCGAACCACCGACCATAAAGGTCAGCGCCGCATTCTCTGCGCCGGCGATGCCACCCGAGACCGGCGCATCGAGCATCAGCATGCCCTTGGCTTCCGCTGCGGCAATTGTTTCGCGTGCCGTCTTCACGTCGATGGTCGAACTGTCGATGAACACGGTGCCCGGTCGCGCGGCCGCCAGGATGCCCTTCTCGCCAGTGTAGACGCTGGAGACATGCTTGCCGGCCGGCAGCATGGTGATGACAGCGTCAACGTCACGCGCGGCATCGGCAGCCGTGGCAGCCCTGGTGCCGCCCGCATCGACCACTTTCTGCACAAGCTCCGGCATCAGGTCGAAGGCTTTTACCGTATGCCCGGACTTCAGCAGGTTGCGTGCCATCGGGCCGCCCATATTGCCGACGCCGATAAAGCCGATATTCGCCATGGTCGTTTCTCCCGATTGTGCTTCTTGTTCTCAGTCGAACTGCAACTCGCCGTCCGCGACCGGCGTGAAATATGTCTCGATCTCGGCATCGGTCACATCTTCAAGCCGCGCCGGCTGCCATTTCGGCTTGTGATCCTTGTCGATGATTACGGCCCGCACGCCTTCATAGAAGTCATGGCCAAGGGCAATATGATTGCAGATGCGCCATTCCAGCTTCATGCAGTCGCGCAGCGACAACGACCTACCGCGACGCAGCTGAGCAAAAGTGAGCTTTACCGAGGTGGGCGACTTGGCCCGGATGATGCCGGCCTGCTCGATCGAGAACGGCGACGGATCGGTTTCCAGCGCCGTCATCACATCGGCCACACTGTCACCGCCGAAGCGCTTGTCGATCTCGGCCTTGCGTTCGGCCAGCTGTGACGGGCCCGGATCGGCAACGAACTTCGCCACCACGGCATCGATGCCGGCCTTGTCGCCAGGCGACGCCTCGATCAGTGCCTGCTCCAGCGCCGCCATGCTGGCGCGCGGTACGAAATGCGTCGCCACACCGGCAGTGAGAATATCGGCACCTTTCAGGCGCGCCCCGGTCAGACCAAGATAGACGCCCAGTTCGCCCGGGCAGCGCGGCAGGAAGTAGGTGCCGCCAACATCGGGAAACAGACCGATGCCGGTCTCCGGCATGGCAAAATGCGCGAATTCACTGATGATGCGGTGGCTGCCATGCACCGACAGGCCGACGCCGCCACCCATAAAGATACCGTCGATCAGCGCGATGAACGGTTTCGGATATTCACCGATCAGGGTGTTGCAGCGGTATTCGTCATGCCAGAAGGATTTCCGGTACTGCACGCCGTCTGCGCTGCGGTCGGCCAGCTTGCGAATGTCGCCGCCGGCGCAGAAAGCCTTCTCGCCAGACCCCTTGATGATTACGGCTTTGACAGTGATGTCCTTCGCCCAGCTGCGCAGATGCTGTTCCAGCGGAATGCACATGTCGTGCGTCAGCGCGTTGAGCGCCTGGGGACGATTGAGCTGAATGATGCCAATGCCGTTCTGAACCGAAAACAGGATGTCGTTGCTCAAGATGAAACTCCAGGACTCAATCGTGATCCAAAGACTCAGTCGTGAAACGAACCGGAGGTCAATGCGCGTGCGATGATCACGCGCATGATCTCGTTCGTGCCTTCCAGAATCTGGTGCACCCGCGCGTCGCGCAAGTAGCGCTCTACCGGATAATCCTTCAGATAGCCGTAACCGCCATGCAGCTGCAATGCCTCGTTGCAAATGGCGAAGCCGGCATCGGTGGCGAAGCGCTTGGCCATGGCGCAGTACATCGTCGCCTCGGCATGCTTCGCATCCAGCATGGAGGCCGCCTGGCGGATCATCAGCCGTGCGGCTGCCAGATCGGTCGCCATATCGGCCAGCTTGAACTGGGTCGCCTGGAAATTGCCGATCGCATTGCCGAACTGCTTGCGGCCGGCAACATATTCGCGCGCCGCCGTCAGGCAGGCCTTGGCGGCTCCCAGCGAGCAGGCCCCGATATTGATGCGGCCGCCGTCCAGTCCGGCCATGGCGATGCGGAAGCCCTCACCCTCGGCGCCGATCCGGTTGGCCTTCGGCACCCTGCAGTCGTCGAAATTCACCATCGCGGTCGGCTGGCTGTTCCAGCCGAGCTTGCGCTCCTGTGCGCCGAAGGAAAGCCCCGGCGTGCCGTTCTCGACCACGAGGCAGGTGACGCCGCGTGCACCGGCATCGCCAGTGCGCACCATGCAGACGTAGATGTCCGACCGCCCGCCGCCCGAGATGAACGCCTTGCTGCCGTTGAGCACATAATGATCGCCGACATCCGCTGCACGCGTCTGCAGCGAGGCGGCATCCGAACCGGCATTCGGCTCGGTCAGGCAGTAGGAGGCGAACGTCTGCATGCTGCAGAGGTCGGGCAGGAAGCGCTGACGCTGCGCGTCGCCGCCAAAGCGGTCGATCATCCATGCCGCCATGTTGTGGATCGAGATATAGGCGGCCGTCGAGGTACAGCCGGCCGCCAGTTCCTCGAAGATGATCGCGGCGTCGAGGCGGCTGAGCGCCGAGCCACCCACATCGTCGGCCACGTAGATGCCGCCAAAGCCAAGCGCAGCCGCTTCACGGAGTTCGTTTACGGGAAAATGCTTCTTTTCGTCCCACGCCGCTGCGTTGGGCTGCATCCGATCCAGGGCGAAACGCCGGGCGGTCTCCTGGATGGCCCGCTGATCATCGGACAACTCGAACAGCATTGTGTGTTCTCCCTTAATGCGGGTCATAATTCCCTGCCGACCGGACGTCAACGGCCGGTCTAGTCCGGAGGAACTAGGCACGAACGGAGTCGCACCCGCTGCCCCTGCATGCTAGCCTCACGCCTTCGATCAGGTCTATTGCCACGCCATGCTGCCCTTCAATCCCACGCGCAATCTGGATGCCAGTAACGGCATCGGCTGGCCTTTGCGCGGGCTGGCTTACGGACTCGCCGGTCTCCTGATCGGACTGACCGTGCTGCTGGCCGGTGCGCCGCTGGTCACCGGCACCATGACCATCACCTGGCTGCCTGGCACACCGCCCTTCCATGCCGATGTCGCAGCGGTTGCAGTGCTGGGCGGCCTGTCGATGCTGCTGCGCGATACCGCCGCGCCCGTCTCGCGCCTGCTGGCGCTGGCGCTGGCCTGCCTCAGCATCGCCGGGCTGGCAAACTATATCCTGCATGGCGACCTGCTGCAGGCCACCGGCGTGGCGCCGAATCTGACGCCGGCCATGCTGTGGACCGGCAGCATGGGGCCGGTGTTCTGCATCGGCGCGCTGCTGACGGCGGCACGTCTGTACGTGCCCGCCTCGCGTCGCGCCACGGTCGGAAATGTGCCGCTCGGCTGGTCGGTTGCGATGACGCTCATCGCACTGTCGATCACACTGGCTGTTGGCGCGCTTGACCTGCTGCCGCAGTCGGCAGCCTGGACGATGCATTCAGCGGCGCTGCCGGATGGGGCCATCGTACTGCTGCTGCTCGGCGCGGGCTGCGCGGCCCGCACCTTTCATCCTTCGCCGCAGATAGCGCCGCTTCCACTGCTGATCGGCCAGGCCATCGTCCTGCTCGGCGGCATCCTGGCGTCGTTCATCCTGTGGCAGGCCAACGTGGCCAGCACAACACTGCCGCTCGTGGCTACTCTGTCCTTCATGGCCTGTCTGGTTGCGACATATATGATTGCCGGGCTGATTGCTTTGGCCGTTCGGGTGATGGCGCAGCAACGTGCCATGGCGGCAGCGCGCGCCGCATTGCAGGCCAGCAATGACCTGTTCGAAGCCGCAGCCCGCAGCAGCCGTCTCGGTATCTGGGACTGGGATCTGCTGACCGGCCAGCTGCTGATCGTCGCCAACTATCTGCAGGACCGTGACGATAGCGAGCTGTTATCGTCTCACACCACCATCGACGCCTTCACCGACCTGATCCATCCAGATGATCGCGACATGGTAAGCCAGCGTGTGAGTGTCGCGCTGAAACAGCGTCGTACCTATGAGGCTGAATTCCGCATTCGGCGCAGCGATGGCGTCTATATCTGGGTCCTGGCGCGTGCCGAGCCCAGCTACGCGGCGAACGGCCGCGCCTCCCGGCTGATCGGGAGTCTGGAAGACGTCGATCAGATCCGGCGTCAGATGAACGAACTCGAATTGCAACGCCATATGCTGGAGGAGCAGTCGGTCAAGCTGGCAGAAACCGCCCAGGCTCTGGCTGCCGCCAGGGATGCGGCCGAAACCGCGAACAAAACCAAGTCCAACTTCCTGGCCATGATGAGCCACGAAATCCGAACGCCCATGAACGGCGTTCTGGGCATGCTCAGCCTGCTGAACCGCAGCGACATTGAGCCGGCATTAAAGCGCTATTCGGAAGTGGCGCACCAGTCGGCACGCGATCTGCTCGGTCTGATTGACGATATCCTCGACGTTTCCAAACTTGAGGCGGGCAAGCTGCAGATCGAAGCCATCGATTTTGACCTGCATCCCACCATCGACAGCATCATTGCCCTGCTCACGCCGCGCGCCCGCGAAAACGGCAACCAGTTGATCCTCGATGTCGCTGAAGGCGTGCCCGAGCATGTGATCGGCGATCCGTTGCGTCTGCGTCAGATTCTGACCAATCTGATCGGCAACGCGATCAAATTCACCGAAAAAGGCACGGTGACGGTCACGATCACCGCCACAGGTCTGCAGAACGGCGATTTCATGCTGCACTGCGCTATCCGCGATACCGGCATCGGCATTGCACCCGAACAGCAACTCACATTGTTCGAGCCCTTTACGCAGGCGGATATCTCGATGACACGCCGCTACGGCGGCACCGGGCTTGGCCTCACCATCTGCAAGCATCTGGTGCATCTGATGGGCGGTGAGATCGGTGTGATCAGTTCGCCCGGCGAAGGTTCAACCTTCTGGTTCACGGTACGCTGCCGCGAGGATGTCGAACTGACGGCGAAACTCGCACTGCAGGAGCCACCCCAACCCGCTTCGCGGCCACCAGCCAACGACGCGGCCACCTTGCTGCCCCCGCGCCCGATCGAGGCAGACATCGCCGATCTGGTAAAGCAGTTTGATCGCCTTGCCGGCCGCAAGCCGCAGGCGAAGTAGGGCGCAGACATAACACTTCGGTGTTACGAGGCATTAACTACTGTCGCGCGAGAATCGGACGATACAGGCCGATGCGCGAGGTGATGCTATGCTGCCGATCCATCCTGGCATTTTGCTGGAGCGAGCCATTGTCGCCCGTGGCAGCGACCCCGAGCATTTCACCCGCGAAGCCCATATTCCGCACAGGCTGCTCCGGCAGGTTCTGGCGGGCGAGCGCCCGATTTCCTTCGGTCTGGCCATGCGGCTGGGCAGAATTCTGGGCACTTCCCCCTGGGTCTGGATTGCGTTTCAGGAGCGGTTCGATAAAGCTTTCTGAATGACCGACACCGCCGTACCGCCCCTGCCGCAGTTTCCTCTGGCGCGGCCCCGCCGCCTGCGCCGCGCTGACTGGACCCGCCGTCTCGTCGCCGAGAACCGTCTCAGCGTCAATGACCTCATCTGGCCGATCTTCGTGCATGACGCCGCCAGCAACGCCCCGATCCCATCCATGCCGGGCGTCGAGCGCCTGAGCATTGATGCCGCCGTGGCAGCCGCGCGCGAAGCCGAGCAACTCGGTATTCCCGCCATCGCCCTGTTTCCCGCCACCGATCCGAAGCTGAAGACCGAGGATGGCCGCGAAGCGCTCAATCCTGAGAACGTTGTCTGCCGTACTGTGCGCGCCGTGAAGGGCGCGACAAAGAATCTCGGCATCCTCTGCGACGTCGCCCTCGATCCCTATACCAGCCACGGCCATGACGGTCTGTTGAAGGACGGCGAAATCCTGAACGACGAAACCGTCGAGATGCTGGTGCAGCAGGCGATTACGCAGGTGAAGGCCGGCTGCGACATCACCGCGCCGTCTGATATGATGGACGGCCGCATCGGTGCGATCCGCAAGGCCTTCGAGCGCGAAGGTTTCCGGCACGCGCAGATCATGGCTTATGCCGCCAAGTATGCATCGGCCTTCTACGGGCCGTTTCGCGATGCCGTCGGTTCGTCGGTCAATCTGGGACTCGGGGACAAGCGCACCTATCAGATGAACCCGGCCAATGGCGATGAAGCGCTGCGCGAGGTGGCCCTCGACATCGCCGAGGGCGCCGACATGGTGATGGTCAAGCCGGGCATGCCCTATCTGGACATCTGTTGGCGCGTGAAAAGCACCTTCGGCCTGCCGACCTATGCCTACCAGGTATCCGGCGAGTATTCGATGCTGGCTGGTGCGGCAGAGCGCGGCTGGCTGGATCGCGCCAAAGTGGCCTGGGAAAGCCTGCTGTCGTTCAAGCGCGCCGGCTGCGATGGCGTACTGACATATTTTGCCCGCGATATCGCGCGCATGATCGCCGAAGGGAAGCAGCCGTAATCGGCTGCCTCCCCGGCTCTCATACCAGTCAGAACTTCTTGGCGGTCTTGGTCGCTTCGAGACGGGCGATCAGGCTCGACGTATCCCAGCGATTTCCGCCCATCTGCTGCACTTCGGCATAGAACTGGTCGACCAGCGCCGCCACCGGCAGGCTGGAGCCGTTGCGACGCGCCTCGGCGAGACAGATGCTGAGATCCTTGCGCATCCAGTCGACGGCGAAGCCGTAATCGAACTTGCCTTCAATCATCGTCTTGTGGCGGTTGTCCATCTGCCATGAGCCCGCGGCGCCCTTGGATATGACTTCGACAGCCTTGGTCAGATCGAGACCGGACGCGCGGCCGAAAGCCAGCGCTTCCGCCAAGCCCTGCACCAGGCCAGCGATGCAGATCTGGTTCATCATTTTGGTGAGCTGGCCGCTGCCGGTCGGGCCCATCAGATTCTGCATCTTTGCATAGGCCTGAATTACCGGCTTGACCTTGTCATATGTGGCCGAATCTCCGCCGCACATGATGGTGAGCTGGCCATTCTCGGCGCCGGCCTGACCGCCCGATACCGGGGCGTCGATAAAACCCTGCCCGCCGGTCTTTGCCTTTTCACCGATCTCGCGCGCGACGTCGGCTGAGGCGGTGGTGTGATCGACGAAGACCGCGCCCTTGGCCAGACCGGCAAGGATCCCGGTATCGCCGTACGTCACCGACCGCAGGTCGTCGTCATTGCCGACGCAGGCCATGACGAACTCGGCGCCGGCGGCAGCTTCCTTCGGGGTCGCAGCCTTCTGTCCCTTGTGCTGAGCGACCCATTTATCGGCCTTCTCGGCGGACCGGTTCCAGACTGTCACCGAATGGCCGGCTTTCACCAGATGTCCCGCCATCGGATAGCCCATGACACCCAGGCCAACAAACGCCACTTTCGCCATCGTTTCCCCCCCTAAAGTCCAAGAATCATAAGCAGTTAAGGTTAACTGCCGCAGCGGTAGCAGTTTGCACCAAGCCTCCGGGCCCGGCAATCGCCCCGTTAACGCTCTTATAGCGATTGATGGCCCGCAACACACAATTGCTGCTTGCAAGCAGTAGAAAAACAAGGTAAATAAAAAATGACGTTGCTGTATCTGGCGTGGGAGAAACCCATCATGCCGCTCGACATTCTTGGCAGTATTGCCGTGTCGGGCAGTAGCGGCGCGAATGTCCGCAATACTGCCCGAGTAAGTGACCAGGCCTTCGCATCCGCCCCCAGCAGGGACGCGGCTGGATCGTCGCGTTCTGACAGCGCGCCGCGTGAAGAGGTCCAGGTTTCGTCCCCCTCTGCAAACGTGGCCGTGTTCGTCAGCCCCTTCATCCGCTTCGACATCACAGCACGTCTGGCGATCGTTGAAATTCGCAACAGCGAAACCGGTGAAGTGCAGCAGCAGTACCCAAGCCCGCGTGCCGTGCGTGAGTATCAGCAGAACCTGCCTGAGGCTTCCAGCCTGCGGCAGGACACTTCTGAAACGCAGCCCCGCATTATCGGCAGCGCTGAGGATCGTGCCAGCAGTGTGTCAACGCCGAACACCGCCGGTCCTGCGCCGCAGGCGGCTTCCGCCCCGACACCCGCACCCGGCAGCTCTCAGGATGTCCCGGCACGCGGCCAGCAGGTCACTGTAGCCTGATTGTGTGCCCGACCGCATGTTTGCGGTCGCATGGCGATTCGAACCTGCAAATCATTGTCGAATCTGTTAAGCCTGATCTCCGGTACTGGTTGATCGGGATCGCATGCGCTGGATTGTCAGATTAGTCGTTTTTCTGTTTGTGCTTCTGGGCCTTGCCGCTGGCGGCAGTTATGTCGTTGCCCGCCTCTCCCTGCCAGTCGTGAACGGAGAAGTTAAGGTCGGGCAGACACTGTCCGCCCCTGTCGAAATCCTGCGTGATCGCAATGCGGTTGCGCATATCCGCGCTGGCAGTCGTAACGACGCTGCCTTCGGACTTGGATATGCCCATGCGCAGGACCGGCTCTGGCAGATGGAGGTGCAGCGGCGCATTGCCGCCGGCCGGCTGTCCGAGATCTTCGGCGCTGCGGCGCTCAATACCGACAAATTCCTGCGCACACTCGGCATTCGGCGCAAGGCTGTCGCCTCTTTTGCGCATCTGAAACCGGATACGCAAACCACACTGCAGGCCTATGCCGACGGCGTGAATGCCTTCCTCGCCAGTCGCAACGGCCCGCTGCCACCGGAATTCCTGTTCTTCGACATCACACCTGAACCCTGGACGCCGGCAGACTCGCTCGGCTGGCTGAAGATGATGGCCTGGGATCTGGGCGGCAACTGGGGGCGCGAACTCGCCACCCTCGGCCTCTCCAAACGGCTGACCAAACAGCAGATCGAAGAATTCTATCCGCCCTATCCCGGCGATGGCCCCATCGCGCTGGCCGATCTTTCCGGCCTTTATCGGCAGGTTGCAGCAGCCGTCGACGTTGAACGGCTGCTGGAAATTCTGCCGCCTGAGCGCCCGGAAGGCATCGGTTCCAACAACTGGGTCATCAACGGTAAACGCACAGTCACCGGCCAGCCGCTGCTGGCCAACGATCCGCATCTTGGCCTCGCCACCCCGGCACTCTGGTATTTCGCACATATCGCATCGCCTGCCGGTGCAGCAATCGGCGCGACACTGCCCGGCGTTCCGGGCGTGGTGCTCGGTCACAACAGTCGCATCGCCTGGGGCTTCACCAATACCGGCCCTGACACACAGGATCTCTATATCGAGAAAATCGATCCCGCCGATCCGACGCGCTACCTCACGCCCAACGGCCCGGCGGCCTTTGTGACGCGGCAGGAGACGATCAGGCAGCGCGGCGGCGATGATGTGACTCTCACCGTGCGGGAAACCCGCCATGGCCCAGTAATTTCCGACGTACATGACGGCGCGCGACAGCAGGCCGAACCTGGTTATGTCATTGCCTTCGCATGGACTGCCCTGCTGGATGAAGACACCACAGCCGACGCCCTGCTCGGCCTCGACAGCGTCGCCGACTGGACTGGTTTCAACGAAAACCTGCGCCGCTTCGTGTCGCCACAGCAGAACATCGTTTATGCCGACCGCGAGGGCAATATCGGCTTCGTCGCGCCCGGACTGGTGCCGATTCGCCATGCCGACAACGACCTGAAGGGTCTTGCCCCGGCGCCGGGCTGGGAGGCGCGTTACGACTGGAACGGCTTCATCCCGTTCGATCAGCTGCCGCGCAGTTACAATCCGTCACGCGGCACGATCGTCACGGCAAATAACAAGATCGTCCCGGACAGCTATCCCTATTTCATAACGGCCGATTGGGCCGAACCCTATCGCGCCCGACGCATCGAGCAGTTGCTGAGCGAACGCAACGTCCATTCCGTGGAAAGTTTCAAACAGATGCAAGGCGACACGATGTCGTCGATGGTGAGCGACATACTGCCGCTCATGCTGGCGGTGCAGCCGAAAACCCTGCCCCGCAACAGCGAATTGCCTGGCAGCCATGCCCTGCTGGCGTCGTGGGATGGCAATATGCTGATCAATCGCGCCGAACCGCTGCTCTTCCAGGCCTGGTATCGCGAGCTCACCCGCCTGATCCTGGCCGATGAGCTTGGCGATGCATTCCAGCCGCTGTGGCGCTTTCGGCCCATACTGATCAAGAACATTCTGACCAATCACAATGGTCAGAGTCGCTGGTGCGCCAATCAGGCGACTGGCGCTGGGACGTCGTGCGCCGAACTGGTGGCCGAAGCGCTGGATCGTGCCCTGGATGATCTCAAGGCGCGATATGGATCGGATCTGGCGCGTTGGCGCTGGGGCGACGCCCATGCTGCGCGGGGCAATCACCGGCCATTCAGTAACATTCCCGTGTTGCGGCGCTTCTTCGAGGTGAGCGTCCCCACCGGCGGCGACGCCTTCACGGTGAATGCGGGCCGCAACGATATCGCGAATGACAAGGATCCCTTTGGGAACCGCCATGCGGCGTCGCTGCGGGCCATCTATGACCTCGCCGACCTGAACCGGTCGCAATTCATGCATTCGACCGGGCAGTCAGGGCATGTCCTGTCGCCGCACTACCGGGACTACGCCGCGCCATGGGCGGCAGTCGAGTATATACCCATGTCGATGCGTCCAGCCGATTTCGAGACCGGCGCTCTCGGCCGCCTGCGCCTGGTCGTCCGCTAGTCGAAAAGTGACCAATTCGGCCCTTTCCGACATAAACCATTACCCCTTTTCAATATTCTATTTACCCCCCGCATACGATAAGAAGAGTTGGGTTGCGCGCCCCGGTCGGATTCGCGTCAGCGAGCCATTGTGGCGTGGGCATGGAGATTTCGAATGCTGATCATTATCGGCTCTATCGTCGGTTTGGGCTGCGTGCTGGGCGGCTATGTCGCCATGGGCGGCAAGCTCTCCGTACTGTGGCAGCCGTTCGAACTGGTCATCATCGGCGGCGCCGGTGTGGGCGCCTTCATCGTCGGCAATCCCAAGCCGGTCCTGAAGGCCGGCCTGAATGGCTTCAAGACCGCTTTCAAGGGCCCGAAATACAGCAAGGACGATTATCTCGAACTGCTGTCGATGATGTACAGCGTATTCAAGCTGGCCAAGAGTAAGGGCATGCTCGCGCTCGAACAGCACATCGAGAAGCCGGAAGAGAGCAAGCTCTTCACCCAGTTCCCCAAATTCATGGCCGACCACCACACCATGGATTTCCTCTGCGACTATCTGCGCCTGATGACTCTGGGCAGCGAAAACCCGCATGAGATGGAGTCGCTGATGGACATGGAACTGGAAGTCCATCACCAGGAAGATCACCTCGCCCAGTCTGCCCTGAATGCCTTCGGCGAAAGCTTCCCGGCACTCGGCATCGTGGCCGCGGTGCTCGGCGTTATCAAAACCATGGGCTCGATCAGCGAGCCGCCGGAAGTGCTGGGTAAACTGATCGGCGGCGCGCTCGTCGGCACCTTCCTCGGCATTCTGCTTTCCTACGGCATCGTCTCGCCGATCGCAGCCGCCTGTAAGGCGACGATGGAGCATGACAGCAAATACCTCATGTGCATCAAGGCAGGTCTGCTGGCTCACCTGCAAGGCTATGCGCCGGCGGTCTCGGTCGAGTTCGCCCGCAAGTCGCTGATGTCGAATGTGCGGCCGACTTTCTACGAAGTGGAAGAAGCGACCAGCAAAGTACAATCGGTGTGACGATCGCAGGGCTCTGAAACATGGCCGGTGTCGAGGGCGAACGCCCGATTATCGTCAAGAAGATCAAGAAGGGTGTGCATTCCGCCCATGGCGGTGCATGGAAGGTGGCCTATGCCGACTTCGTGACGGCGATGATGGCCTTCTTCCTGCTGCTGTGGCTGCTGAACGTAACCACTGACGAGCAGAAGAAAGGCGTGGCCGACTACTTCTCGCCCGCCTCGGTCAGCCGCAGCCTGTCAGGTGCCGGCGGCGTGATGGGTGGGCGCACCATTCTGGAAGACGGTGGCAAGATTTCCAGCTTTGGTCTGCCGTCCATCGTGATCGGCCCCTCTGCGGAGAAGAGCGATCAGCCGGACCAGCCACAATACGATCAGCGCTATCCCGATGCGCGTCAGCCGCC